>JACZSB010000155.1 GCA_022574435.1 Fidelibacterota bacterium | reverse complement strand
GTGCGGCAAGCCATCGTTCTTTGGGCCAGGTAACCGGTGCCATCACTGTTCATCTGAAAAAACCATTGTAGACCGATGAGCACCAGGAAGGGGGTCAGCGCTTCATAGGAAGGGGGACTGAAGGAAAGCATCTCCGCAGCCCGGGCCGTTCCGTAAATCTCGGACAACCTCGATAGCATCGTGTCCAAGCCCCCCGCTTTGGACACGGCGATTATGGCATAAATCAAAGTGGCAAACATGGCGACCGTGAATTGGACGATATCGGTTGCTATGACGCTGCGTAGACCGCCGGTGGTGGAGTACAGGGCGGTGAAGGCCAGGATCGCAACAATGCTGATAATATTGTTGGTGGTGGCTACAAAGGGCTCCAAGCCGGTGGCTCCCGACGCCAGTGAAATCCCGATCTTTACCACCAGGTTGTAAAGCAGAGCATAGACCGGCCCGGGCAACCACTGGTCCCAGAAAAGAAAGGTCTCGGATATCCGGGTGGCAGCCACCAGCACCATGGCCATCACGGTGCAATTGATGACCGTGCCGTAATAGATGGCTTTCAGGCCCCGGAGAGTCAGGGCGGCTTTACCGCTATACCGAAACTCGGCGAATTCGGCGTCAGTGAGTACCCCCGACCGGCGCCAGAGCCGCCCCAGGATCATGCCCATCATCAGAAAGGCCAATCCATAGATCCAGAGGCGCCACAGCATAAATACGCCCCCCACCGCTATCAGACCGGTGACCAGCAGGGGGGTATCGGCGGCGTATTGGGTGGCCGCCATGCTGAATCCGGCCTTCCAGCCCTTCAGCGACCTGCCCGCCAGGAAATATTCTTCCAGGCCGGTGGAGGCTTTCGCGCGATTACGAAAACCAGCTGAGATGCTGTACACCATAAATGCTAAAACGATGAGGAGATCAATCATGCATTACCTGCTTTTGGAGATTCACGCCACCCGACCATCGCGTTATTCCCATGACAGCACTAGCAGCTCGGGGTTAAGGAATTGTGCGCCGGCCAAATCAGTAGGGCCGAACGTCGTGGGTTTCCTCGTCAGTGGCTGGGCGAATGCGGATCGCCTGCCCGCCACCGGGTGCCAGCCTGATGCTGAGTGTGGTGCTGCGGTCCACCAGCGCCCGGGAGATATCGATGGCCAGCGGGTTTGTATCCCAATCCGCGTCACCGCCGTCTGAGTATATCTCGGCTACGTATTGGCGGTCGGCGTCCAAAAATGTCAGTGGCGTCTCAAATGTCCGCCCCTGTTCGTCCGTGATGCTGCCCATATACCAGTCTGCGCTATTTCTATCCTGGCGGGCGATGGTAAGGTAGTCGCCTATCTGGGCGTGTAATACCCTGGTATCCTGCCAGTCAACGGGCACATCTTCGATAAATTGGAAGGCCGGCTGGTTCTCATAATTTTCGACCAGGTCCGCCGCCATCTGCAACGGGCTGTAGATGACCACATAGAGGGCCAACTGTTTGGCCAAGGTGGTGCTCACCCGATTGTCGGGGCGATTCGCCGCTTCAAATGTCAGATCGAAAATGCCTGCTGTAAAATCCATGGGCCCCCCCAGCAAGCGGGTAAACGGCAGAATGGTGGTGTGGTCCGGCGGGTTGCCGTCACTCCAGGCGTTGTATTCCTGGCCCCTGGCTCCCTCACGAGTCATCATATTCGGATATGTTCTCCTGATCCCGGTGGGTTTAATAGGTTCATGGACATCCAGCATGATTTTATTTTCTGCCGCTTTTTCAACAATCATGCGGTAATGCCGCACCATATATTGACCGTGATGCCACTCCCCGGCGCCTGTGGTGTCCCCCACGGGGACAATATTTTGCCCAAAGCCCACGTAGCCGGTCTTGATGGTGTTGATCCCATTTTGCCGGTAATAGCGGAAAGCATCGTCTACCTGCCGTTCATAATTGGCGATTCCTTTGGAGGTCTCATGGTGACCGATGATCTTAACACCTTTCGAGGCAGCATAGGCGCTGATCACCGGCATATCAAAATCATCATAGGGCGTTGTGAAATTGAACAAGTCGGAGTTGGCGATCCAATCGCCATCCCACCCGGTATTCCACCCTTCGATCAGCACACCGGGGAAACCGTGTTCAGCGGCAAAGTCAATATAGCGCTTGGCGTTAGCTGTCGTGGCGCCATGCTTCTCACCCGATTCCCAGGTGTAAGTACCGATATGCATGCCCCACCAGATGCCTACATATTTCCCGGGCTGGACCCACGAGACGTCCCCCAGTTTATTAGGCTCGTTTAAGTTCAGGATGAGGTAGGACGTAATCAGATCCCCTGCTGTTTCCGCGATCTGAATCGTCCGCCAAGGGGTAACAAAGGGGGTTTCCGTTTTCACTTTGATCCCATCCCACCAGGGCACCAGATCACACTCCAGGACGGTGCGCCCCGTTGGCGCCAAGGTCATGCTGGGGTAATCGGTAAGGGCGGCTTCATGGATACTGAGGTATAGCCCGTCCCTCGTTTCCATTGTCAGCGGTGTATGGACCACCGTGTCAATATCACTCACCGCCGATGATTGGTAAAGGTACTCGTAGCGGTTCCATTGGTAGGCCTTAATCCACCAGGCTTTGTGATCACCCGCCAGCTTGAATTGTGTCTGCTCATCGGTGATCTGAACTGCCCCCAGATGCTCCTGGGCGGGCAACTCGTAGCGAAATCCGACGCCGTCATCGTATACCCTGAATACCAGGTTAATATTCCGGGGGTCATCGGTCGTTTCTGCCAGCTGCACATGGAGCTGGTTATAATGGTTCCTGATTTCCTTTACCTCGCCCCAGGGTTGCACCCATACCTCGTCAAAACTGCTTTGCCGGTGTCCCACAACCGCCAGGTTACGGTTCAGAGGAGCGGCGTCTTTGAAGGTAAAGCCTAGTTTCGAAGCTTTGATCACATCCCGTCCGGAGCGGCTGATCTGATAATGGGGAACGCCCCCCCTAACCGTAAAGGTGACTGTGATTTTGCCATCCGGCGAGGAGACATCGATGCTTTCTTCAGCGCCCTGCTGACACTGGTTGAAAAAGATTAGCACCAGGAACAACCCAACGACAGTATTGCGTCTGTTCAAAATCATTATTTCCCCTGTTCGTTTTTCACCTGGTAATCAATATCCGAAAAACTACCGATCCTTGCCGCGGCCCAACTTCCGGGGCCCTGCGGTTAAATCTAATATTCTCACGTAATAAACTAGCGCTTTATCGATCTAAGTTAAGCACACCAGGCCAGATCAGCTTGTTTCCAATAACCCTCATCTTGAACTGCGCAATTTGCGATTACCAGAATGCTATCACCACAACGGCGGTGAGCGCCAGCAGAGCCATTGACTGCACCCGAAAGTTCAAATACCACGGCACAGCCCGCAGTTCTATGGTTTCGTCATCGTAGGCCTGTTTGGTCCAGATATAAGCCGCTGTTTTTTCGGTAGATGGCGGTGCCGTTAACAGGCTGACGATAACCAGCGTAGCCAGACTCAGAACAAATCGGAGCGTCGTAAGGTAAAGAAAATGGTATTCGGTAAACCAGACTGAAATGCCGGCCACCCTTAAGATAATATCAAGCAGGCCGGCGCCGAAGCCCACTATGAGCGCCGCAAAGGCGCCGTGGGCATTGGCCCGCTTCCAGAATAAGCCCATGAGAAAACAGGCCACAATCGGCGGCGCAATATAGCCCAGCACGGTTTGCAGATACTGCCAAAGTGAAGGGAATTTTTCAATGTTCGGGGCCCAGATCGAAGCTAAAATCATAAAAACGCCGGTAATAATCCGGCCAGCCCAAGCTAGCTGGGTGCCGGTTGTTTTCGGCCGGAACTTTTTGAAGAAATCCATGGTCACCAGGGTCGAGGCCGAATTCAGGGTAGAATCGATACTGGACATGAGGGCGGCAATCAAACCGGCGGCCACGAAACCGAGCACCCCTACTGGGAGCAGGTCAAACATCAGTGTCGGGAAAACGAGATCGGGGTTATTCTGCAAAGCCGGATTTTCGGCGGCCGGATAGAGCACCCGCGCCATGGTGCCCGGGAGCACCATGATTAGAATCACCGGCAGTTTCAGCAGGCCGGCAAAGAGCACGCCCCGGCGGCCATGGCTGATGTCTTTAGCTCCCAGCACCCGTTGGACCATGAATTGATTATTACACCAGAAATAAAATCCCAGCAGCGGCACTCCGGTTAGTAGGCCGGGCCACGGCAGGAAGGAATCGTCCAACGGCTGGATAATACTGAGCATCTCTGGCGGCGTCACCGCGGTCACTGCCTCCCAGGTGCCGATTTTGACATAGGCGATCACCGCGATCATGGTGGCGCCGATGGTCAGCACGACGGCTTGGATGGCATCGGTCATGACCACCGCTTTCAACCCCCCGGCAATGGTGTAAAGGCCGGAAATGATCGCTATGGCCATAATCGACTGCCAGATCGGTATTTGCGGGAAAATGAGATGGATGACCAGGCCCCCGGCATACAACGAACCGGCCGTGTCGATAACGATCATGGAGAGCACCGATATCCCGGAGAAGATATAGCGCGATCTGGAATCGAAGCGCCGCTCCAAAAATTCGGGCATGGTATAGACCTGGGAACGGAGGTATTGCGGCAGGAAGAAAATGGCAAAAAACACCAATATGACCGCGGCCATCCACTCATAGTTGAACACCGAGATCCCGGTGGCGTAGGCGCTGCCGGCCATACCGATCAAGCTGGCGCTGGACATATTGGAGGCGTATAGTGACAACCCCACCAGGGGCCAGGTAAAGGAACGTCCCCCTAAAAAGTAATCTTCGGCACTGGCAGTATTTTTGGCAAACCGCAGCCCCAGGGCGATTATAAATACAAGGTAGACAATTACGATGTTCGATCAACGGTACTTAATTGCAATTGGGACATGCTCCTGTCTTTTATTATTGCTCGTAATCAGTGGTCAGAGATGAAATTCAGATTGACAGTGCTATTTACGACCAGCTGCATCAATTGATCGTTGCCGCCGTCACGGCAAGCGCACCAGCAAGCTCTCATGGGGGTTCAACGACAGTTCAGATAAAGTGAGCCCAGCAGGCCTGGAGAACTGCGAGGAAAGTAGCAGCTGGCCTGAACCATTCAATGATGATAAATCCAACGTTTGCTCCCGGCCTGCAAAATTAATGACCACTAGCACTCGCTGCCCTTCCGCAGTGCGAATATAAGCCATTGTGCCCGCCGGCAGCTCGTCCACAAAGGCGAAATCTCCCCGATGCAATGCCGGCATTGCCCGGCGCAACTTTAACAAGGCCTGGTAGAAATTGAGCGTCGAAGCCGGTTCACGCTGCTGGGTGGCCACATTGACATCCTGATAGTTACTGGCGATGGGCAGCCACGGCTCCACCCCCGGCGGCGAAAAACCAGCGTTAGCTACGGCCTCCCATTGCATAGGGGTGCGCTCAGGGTCCCGGCCCAGGTTCAGGTCAGGCCTATCTTGGCCCCATGTGTCTTGCCTGCGCCCTGCTGAAATATCGACATTTTCCATGGCCAGCTCGTCACCGTAGTACATGGTCGGAATGCCCCACAGCGTCAAAAGTAACATGGCGGCTGAACGATGATTCTCCGGCCCGAAACGAGTGGCAAAGCGATGTACGTCATGGCTGCCAAATACGAAGTTGGGCGCCGCTCCTGCCGGTATGACCGCATAGTAAGCGGAGATAGCTTGCTTCATGTCCGCCACATTCCAGGGCATCATGGTACCCATTAGATTATAAGGAATGTGAAATTCATCCAGGCTGGTACCATAGTACTTAACCAGTTCAGCCGGCTGGAAGGCCCAGGTTTCTCCAATCATGACCCGTTCACCATGGTAACTATCAAGGAGACTGCGGAATCCGCGTAAAATCTCATGGATTTCGGGTTGATGGGCGGTAAAAACAGGTTCCAGCTGCAGACCGAAGGCCAGGTAAGGGCTGTCTTGTTTAATGGGTGGATTATCAGGGAACTCAGCATGCTTGATGCAATGTATGACGGCGTCCATCCGGAAGCCGTCCACTCCTTGGTCCAGCCAGAAACGGAGCACATCGTGCATCGCCTCAACCACTTCCGGATTACGCCAATTGAGGTCAGGTTGTTCTTTTAAGAAGAGATGCAGGTAGTACTGTTGCGTCTCCTGATCCCATTCCCAGGCCGGACCGCCAAAGATCGCTTCCCAATTATTTGGGGGGCTGCCGTCGGGTTTGGCGTCCTTCCAAATGTACCAATCTCGCTTGGGGTTATCGAGAGCGGATCGCGATTCGACAAACCATGGATGCTGATCGGAGGTGTGATTGGGCACATAGTCCAACACCACCCGCAGGTTACGTTCGTGGGCCGCTGCCAAAAGTTTGCCGAAGGTCGCCAAATCCCCAAACATGGGATGCACGTCCTTATAGTCCGAGATATCGTAACCGTAGTCCCGCATTGGAGAAGTAAAGAAGGGTGAGATCCAGATAGCGTCGATACCCAGTGTCACCAGGTAATCAAGCCGGTCAATAATTCCTTGTAAGTCACCAACACCGTCGCCATTACTATCCATAAAACTGCGGGGATATATCTGGTAGATAACACCGTGCCGCCACCATATGAACCCGGAGCTCATCGTGTTGCTCGGTTGTCGCTATTGAATTGTC
>JACZSB010000154.1 GCA_022574435.1 Fidelibacterota bacterium | reverse complement strand
CACTTACCTCTGTGGCCGCCTCAATTTTCTTCAGGAAATCTTCCGCCTTGCGCATGCCCCAGGCCTTTTCCAGCACCTGTTTGGCAAAGTCCATGCCGCCCTGGGCCATGTAATCCTTGGCCATCATCATCTTGTAATATTCTTCAATGACCGCCTGGACCATACCCGAAGAGACATCCTGCAGCTTGGCCACTTGTACGGAGATCTTTTCTACCTCTTCCTCAGGTAAATTGCGCATGATACCGGCCGAGGCAGCCACCCCCATGGCAATCAGTAGGATGGCCGCCTTCTCGTAGGGAGTCATTTTCGGTGTGGCGGGCGCCCCGCCGACGGCTGGGTTGCCTATGCCAATTGCTACCATTTCATTACCCCTTTATACCTGAATTTCAGAGCCTAATCCCCGGATTATGCCACCGCCGAAGATCAAATCCTTAGCATCAATGTACCACCAATCCTGCCCGACGGCAAGACTAATTGGTCCCCAGGCGAATTTACCCGGTTGCCTGCCTGCGTTTTCGCCCATAGGCCAATTTGGACCGGCTAGCTGCGCCGGGCGATCACGCTAGTGGCGGGGCCTGCGTACGTAGCGCCTAATCCCGCCCTTCAACATCAAATGATCGACCGTCGACATTGTAAAATCCCGATTGTTCCGCCAGCTGGCGGATTGATGCTTGGTCGAAAGTTCCGGCTAAATCCAAGTTCCCAATTTTTTTCTCCTTGGAGCCCATCTCTTTCCTCTTCCCTGCTCCTGCCACTGCCACAACCCCGCCCCGATGGTGAGCTTGGCGCACCAGGCGAACGACAGTCCTCCCAAAATTTCCTATATTCCCCCGCTAAAAGCACGCTCTGAGCGCGCCGAAGAGGAAGTTTAAAATAGCACCCATTTTGCACTTTTCATTTTTCATTTCCCCTATGGGTTCAACTCCCCTATCGGTTAGTGTGGACTTTTTTTGAGCATTATACCATCATTTAATTGGACTGCTGAAGGCCTATCGATAGCCTACAATGGGCCTATTATGATCCAATAGTGACCCCCAAACTGCGTAGCGCCAGAATGGTTGTAGTGGCAAAATGCCCGGAGATGAAAGCTGGAGGCCAACACTGGTGGGCCGTAGCTTTGCCGGCACTATTGTTAACGGATTTACGATGCACCAATCCCTGAAAATATCCCTACTGCTCATCCTGTGTAATGGATTATCCGGTCAGATTCCGGCGGTGGAGTTGGTTGGAAGCCCCCAGGCGCTGACTCCGGATGGGGAGTACTATATGGCCCCTCGTTGGTCCCCGGATGGCCGGACATTGGCGGTGACTGGTTCGAATTACACCGGCATTTATTTAGTGGACTTCCCCGGCGGCCAGGTCCGGCAGCTCGCGGAGAACCAGGAGGCGGGTACCGGCATGGTCTGGGCCCCCACCGGCGAGCTGATCCTTACCACTGTCTCGAAGTTTGAGAACCGGCGACGTTATAATGCCATTGTTATCGTTGACGTGCTCACTGCTGCGCAGACCCGCATTACCGATTATGCCACCGGGCCGACCGGCAGCGTCTTCTGGGCCGGCAATGGCCAATCCATCCACCTCATCGACCATGATAATCAACCCCGACGCTTTAACCTGGCAGGTGAGCCGGTTGAGGCTTCTGCCCAATTCCTGGCCGCTAACCGGCAGGTCTATGCCAAAGGGGTGGAGATTGTGCGCTCCGGCGCGGCACTGGGCGCAACCGAGGTGATCCCAACCGTGGAGGGGCGCAAATTGAACCTGGCCGTTTCTCCCGATGGCGCTCGCGTGGCCTTCGAGATTGTGGGAGGAAATCTGTGGGTAATGAACATCGACGGCAGCCATGCTATTGACATAGGCCTGGGCAACCGCCCGGCCTGGAACCCCGCCGGCGATAAGCTGGCCTATATCATCACTGAGGATGACGGCCATCGCATCCTGGCCGCTGATATCCACGTGGTCAATGTGGACGGCACCGGCCGGCTGAACCTCACCCAATCGGAGGACCTGCTGGAGATGCACCCGGCCTGGTCCCCCGATGGGCGCTACATCGCCTATGACGATCTCACCACCGGCCGCATCTTCGTGCAGGAGGTGCGCTAGCTATGGCCACGCCCAAGCGCATCCACCATCGTGGCCTCCTGCTATGCCTGCTGACCCTATCTTCTCTTGCGGCCCAGGTCACCGGCTTGAGCGGGTGGGACATTTTTATTGATCCCGGCCATGCCGGCACTGAGCAGAATGTGGGCGTATTCGGCTACTCGGAGCCCGAATGCCAATTACGGGTGGGGTTGCAACTACGCGACCTTTTATTGACCACCACTGATATAGATACTGTCTACATGTCACGCATGACCGATCAGGATATGGCCACCATGAATCGATCCCAAAGCCTGCTGCAGCGCATCGATTTGGCCAACAGCCTGCAGGCCTCATGGTACCACTCGCTCCACAGTAATGCCCCCTCCTCCACTACCAATAATGCGTTGATGCTGTGGGGACAAAAATCCAATGGCGACGAAAAAGAACCGATTGGTGGGAAGGCCATGAGCAGCATAATGCTTGACAAACTATCCAGGGGCATGCGGATTCCAGCCTCCGCCTCGTTTGGTGACTGCGAATTTTATAACGGCAACGACTGTCCTTACCTGGCTGTCAATCGACTCACCACAATGCAATCGGAGCTCAGTGAAGCCGGTTACCACACCAATCCTACGCAGAACCAGCGCAAAATGAGCGCCACCTGGCAACGTCTGGAAGCCTATACTTTTTACTGGTCCATTCTGGATTACCATAACATTGCCCGGCCGGCTATGGGAATTTTAACGGGTATCATTAAGGATTGGGAAAGCGCCATTCCAATTAACGGCGCCATAGCCAGTGCCGGGGGGCTGAGCGACACCACCGATACCTATGAGTCTCTGTTCAACCAGTACTCCGACGATCCCAGCCAGCTGCACAACGGTTTCTACTTTATTGAAGGCTTGACCGGCGACTCGCTGGAGTTGATATTTACGGCGGAGAACTATAACAGCGACACGGTCATGGTAGCCTTGAAAACCACATTTTTCACCTTCGCCGATGCCCAGCTGGTATCCACCGTGCCGCCCTACGTGGCCTCATCTACGCCCGCCGAAGGTGACAGCCTGTTCCCGGCCTGGAATAATATTGTCATAAATTTCAGCCGCCCCATGGATGCGCCCACGGTGGAAGCGGTCTTTACGGCTCCCGATAGCGTCGGCGGTACCTTCTCTTGGTCCGACGGCAACCGCCGGATGACTTTCACTCCCGACTCCCTCGATTTCCTCACCCCGTACACTTTCAGCATCGGCGGCACAGCCCTGGATGCCTATGGACACCCATTCGACGGCAATGGCGACGGCGTGGGCGGCGATAGTTTAGTAGTGCAATTCCGCACCGGCCCCGCAGACCTTTTTCCGCCTGAGCCCGTCAGCCTATATCCCGCACCCAGTTCAGCGGGCGTGGAACTGCTGCCGCTCATAGCCCTAACCTACAATGAAACCGTCATGGACTGCACAGCCACGGCGGATAGACTCGCCCTGGTTGAACCGGGCGGCGAATTCATCCCCGGCACGGTGGAACATTATACCGTGGCCCACAGGAGTGTGTTACACTATTTCCTGGATGAGCCCCTGGCGGGCAACACCCGGTACGTGGTTAAAATCTGGCCGGGCCTGCGGGATCTGCTGGGTAATGAAGTTACCGATCTGCTTGTTTTCAGCTTCAACACCGGCACAACTACCGAGAATATAACGTCAATCGATAACTTTGAATCGGGGGTGACTGCCAACTGGTGGCAGCCGCTACAAAGCGGCACGACTGCCAACGGAAACGTCATCGCCGATCTCACATCTAGGTCTGTCAGCCAATCGGTAGTGAATTATCTTAACGGCGGGACCCAGGCAATGCAGCTCAATTATGGCTGGGACACAACGGCTAGTTCCTGGATCCTGAGGGAGTATCTGGGTGGCGGTCCTCCCCGTAGCGTACAGTTCAACAGCAGCTACGTCATGCAGGTCTATGTCTTTGGCGACGGCAGCGGCAACCTGCTGCGCTTCTGTGTTGATGATAATCTACCTGCAACGGCAGAGGCCTATCATGAAGTCAGTCCCTGGTATACCGTCGACTGGATCGGTTGGAAACTGGTGTCGTGGGACATGGCCAATGATGGTACCGGCAGCTGGCTGGGCGATGGCAACCTGGATGGCGACATGCGCTTCGATAGTTTCCAACTTACATACGTGCCTGGAGTAGCGCCATCCGGCACCCTCTATTTCGATGACCTGCGGATTGTCCAGTACCGCCCACTGGCTACGGAAACGGCCATCCGGTTGCCCAGCTACTACGCCCTCTACCCCAACTACCCCAACCCCTTCAATCCCAGCACCACCATCACGTTTACCGTGCCCCGTCGCGAGCGAGTGCGCCTGGCCGTCTACGATATCATGGGCCGGCCGGTTCGCACTATCCTAACTGCGACTATAGAACCGGGGCGCCACCAGGTGATCTGGGACGGCCGGGATGGCAGAGGCCGCAGTGTGGCAACCGGTGTATATATCTACCGCCTGGAAACTCCATCTAAAAGCATGGCCCGGAAGATGATGTTGCTGAAATAGGGATTTTAAGCGTTAAATCTGCTCAATAGCGGCCTGAACTTCCTCGAGTAAAGCCTCCTGACGCTGCCCAAGAAGCTCCCCTGCGGACCAAACCAGGCTAATTACTATCAACTGCTGTACTGGGTCTATGAGCACCAGGGAGCCGGTGCGGTCCATCTGTCCGATGGGGCCGGTTTGCCAGGTCGAGGGCAAAGGCAACGCCCCGGCCCTGATCCAATGCCGACTCGTTGCACTGTGGTTAAAAATGACATCGATACGTCCACGATCTCCAATATCTTCGCCCCGCTAGCTGCCCCCGTTAAGCAGGACCTGGCTCAATATGGCCAGATCATGGGCCGAGGAATACAGTACGGGCTCTACATCCCCTATAGAGGGGATCAAGCGGCTCCTTGGACAATAGATGATGTGCGCCCCGGGATGAGCAGAGCCCAACTTCAAATCTTCACGAACCAGCGCCGCCGGTACATCACCCAGCCTACCAGGAGCCAGAAAGCTACATTGGTCAGGGCAAAGGCCAGTGAGGCCGGGTATGCGGGCAACATGGCGCCCCAGCCCTTTAAATATAACAGGGACCAAAGTGACTTTTCTCCGGCGGCGGTGTCAATTTTGGTAATCATCAGGGTGCGGACCAGGAAGCCGGAAGACCAGAAGATAAACAACGGATTCATCCCCATCATTGCAAACAGACGGGACCAGTTCTGATACCCTTTCACATCGATAATCCAGTATGTAACTGTCAGCAGGAAGCCCCCGATGCCGCCCATGAGTATGGCGTAGCTGGGGGTCCAGAGTTGTTTGTTCACCGGGATTATCAGGTTGTCCGCCACCAAGCCCATGAACATGAGAGTGGCCGAATATAAGAGCCATTTATTAATTCGCGCTTGATGGTCCTGGTGTTTAATCAGTACCCGGCCAAACTGGAGCCCCAGGAAGGCCGAAAGGATGGCGGGTAAAGTTGAGACTGTGCCTTCGGGGTCGTAACTCCGGGCTTGCCAGATGTGCTCCCGGCCAAGTATCAGGCGATCCATGAGGCCGCCGGCGTGGCCTTCCGCCGTCAGGATACCGCGGCCGTACTCAGGAACATCCACGCCCCACATGATGCCGAAGTAGAGCAAAATGAGGCCGCCCATGGCCAGCCATTCATCCCGCTTATTGCGGCTCAGCATGACAATTGCCGAGAGGGCAAAGTAACATACGGCTATGCGCTGTAATACCCCGGGAATGCGCATCGTGCCCCAGTTGAAACTGGGATAGCCACTAAGAAAAAGCCCCAGGCCGAAAAGGACCAGAGTCCTTCTGATTATCTTGATCCATAATCTTTTTTTATCGGCTCCCCCCTCGCCGGATCTTTGGCGTGAGAGCGGCATGGCCACCCCCATGATGAATAGGAAGAACGGGAAAATCCAGTCCGTGGGGGTCCACCCGTTCCACTGGGCGTGCAGCAGGGGACTGTAAACATGGGACCAGTCCCCGGGATAATTGACCAGCATCATGCTGGCTATGGTGATTCCCCTGAATGTATCCAGTGATACGAGTCTGTTTTGGGGTAAATCCGCCGTCATTATCGTGCATCTCCCGGATTGATGTTCACAATTAATTTAAGCGCTTGATTAAGGTCTGGCACCAATATCAAAAGGGTATCTTCAGAAAATAGATAACTGAGGGACTACGCAGATTCACAGCAGACCATGTCTAGATCAGAATTACGAGGGGAAATAAAAACCCCCGATTTCCGTCGATAAACCGCGATTCTAAGGGTGGACGCTACAGGACTCGAACCTGTGACCCCCGCCGTGTAAAGGCGATGCTCTAAACCAACTGAGCTAAGCGTCCGTGGCGGACTGATATTTATTTCTCGACGCGGCCGGGAGCCAGGACATCCTTGGCGGTGATCGCATCAGGTTCGCCGTTCTTCTGCTTATTATCTTCTTCCGGGGGTCCGGCGGCCGCCGGGATAGTCTGCTCGGTCTCCAGGGCGGCATCCAGCACCTGGCTCATCCGTTTGACGAAGCTGAGCTTCAAGT
>JACZSB010000003.1 GCA_022574435.1 Fidelibacterota bacterium | reverse complement strand
TTCTGAAAGTAGTTCACCTTATCAATAATCGGCGCCTCTTCTCCACTTCGGAGCGCGCTTTCACTCTCAAGAAATGCTGCAATGCCTTCATATTGCGATGTTTCTTTTGCTTTAACATTTAAATTGGCACCAAGTGGATTTTCTCCAAGTTCTTCAAGGGCTTGAAGTGTTAATTGATCATTCTCAGAGGGGAGCATTGAGAGTATTTGTCGTCCATTAAGGTCAAGCGGCTCTAGTTCTGTGATTGTAGGAGGGCCTCGAATGTCCAGGGAATAAACTCTGTTCTGTTGCTGGTCGTCAGAAGTTGATTCAGTGAACACCAGGTGTTTTGATGGTTCTGTTGTGATAAAATGAAATTGCTCGCGACGCTGGAAGGTGTAGGGTAATTGTTGTTTTGAAGAGAATCTAACGGGTTGACACTGACCTTGTTGAGGGTCTATGAGATATGATTTATCGGTCGCATTGTTCAGGAGGGCATATTCCTCCCCTAAACCAGGAATGGGAAACAATGCTAGAATCGTGTCACCTTCACCCTCATGTTGAAGCTGATGATAGGGGATATTGATCTGCATCCCGCCAAAATTTGAGCCCTCTAGGGCAGTAGTGATGTCGTCAAGCGAGCGAACCTGAATCAAATTATCTAGGCATGAGATTAAGTAGCCCGAGGTGTTGCACAAGTACTCCGAAATCTCATTCACTCCAGTGAATTCAACGTATCCTCTGTTTGGATAGGTAAGATCAATGGTCAGAATTCCTTCGCCATTTGCAGCAAACAAGTAATGATCTTGAGCTGTAATATGGTTGAAGCCTCCACGATAGCCATCGCCTCGACATGGTATAGGGATAACTAACGGTGCAGCGGGCTGGTTGGTGCTCCAGATGTTAAGGGAGTAGCGAGAAACGTCCTTTTTTAGGCTCATGAATTCCATACCCGGGCCACTCTGTACGCCAACAATAAGTAGGTTATCTAATGATTTCATATTCATGACGAATCTTGAGACCTTTTAAAATGTTGTTACCATATGTAGGTAGAATTGTATTGACTCCACTACCTGTCGATATTTAAATTACCAGGGAGTTCATGTAAGCATGCACTTACGGGCCCTTCGGGGTTGCCTGTAGTCGTAAATGACTCGAAGGCTACGTTTCTCCTTTGCGCTGAGCGGGAGGGATGTGGCCTTTTTAGGTTTTGGAGGTAAAAGACGTAAAATGTTCAAGCCATTGAAAACAGTACACGGCCATATGCTGGAATGGCACTATTTGATGGAGAACCACGTCTCACTATTACCAACGATGAAACAGAGTCGCTGCCGATCTTGACATTGCAACATAAGAATCGATGTCCTTTGTGCAGCTCCAAAAAATGTTTTCAATATGATGGTGGTGTAAGACCAAAAGGCATAATGTATATAGGAAATCTGGAAGACAATATTGCTCTAACATTCTCGAAATGCTCACGTACCGGAAAATATTTTTGTCATGAACTATCGGGGCAACGGGAAAGCGTGAAAAGGAATTCGTGCGGCCGCTGTGGTAGCAAGGAAATAAACGAGTTAGAGAAGTTCATTCTGTCAAAAAAGGCCAATGAAGATATGCCGAATAATGACAAAATTAAAATTGTAGCAGCAGCCCTCGAGGGCACCTTAATAATTTATGTTTGTAAACAATGCGGATTTTATACGTTACACACGACGGGATTTAGGAACAAGTCTGGCGATTGTGACGATGAGTTTATAACAGGCATACCAAGTGTTGAACGGATTCTTTCTTGGTATCGACAATGTTATACGATGCGCAAAGTCATTTAGAATAAATACTATCTGATGGACTATGATGAATACCTGCAAGAAAATTCATTGACATAAAAAGGGCATGACCCCAACAGTAGCTAAGTAGCGCTGGCCTGTCAGCTTTTGCTGCAAAGGCTCGTCGAGAATCTGGGAGAGAAGATATCTCCTGGATCGACGGGCCTTTTTTGTTTGAGAAAATTAGGTTTGGTGTGGGACTCTGAAAATGAGGAGAAGGGCAAAATGTTCAACGGTAACATGGAACAGTTCAAGAGCGAACCATTCAGGATGGGCTGGATGGGTGAATCCATCGAGAGAGTGGTCAAACATGTCCGGGCTGCGATGGAAATCCAGTTTATCGACAAGGCTACGGCTGTGAAGCGTAAGCGTGCAGCATTGCAGGCCCAGGTAGATGCGCTTAGTGAGCGAGCCATAGATTGCAGGGCACGGATTGAGGAAGTATTTGGTGCGCGGAGTCCTGAAGCACCATTCGTGTGGATCATTGAGAAGGTAAAACTGATGATTTATGATAGAGGTCTCGACCGGCTGAACAGGGATTTGGAAGAGGCAGAGAGCCGGGAGTCAATCTTGAGGGATCGGATCGCAGAGGAGACTACCAAGATGGAGCTGCTCGTTCTGCTCGAATATGAGAAAGGTAAGCATCTGCGGCGAATGACAGGAATGAAGTCGATTAACCAGGAAGGGACATACGATGTTTTGGGGATCTCGTAGCCACCACCAGAATGGATCCAGGTCCGAAATGACCGTTGGCGCTCTTGACATTTTCCCAACGGGAATTGGTTCCTGGCTGGAGGGGATTGAGGACCGGGCCCGGGAAGATGGCCAAGCCGGGATGGCCGTGAATGGAGAGAAGCGCGAGTTGATAGCGACGGTCCGGCTGCATATCTCCTGGAAGATCAGTGAAGGTCGTGCTCGATGCATGTACCTCAGGGAAAAGATCAAGCAGTATTCAGAGCGAGTATCGAAACTGCAGGAATCCATCACTTCACTGGGTGATAGGGTTGACCAGGAGAGGAAGGCAGGCCTGCTGAGGGGGGTGCTCTACACCGTAGCCGGTTCATTCTTTATCGTCGGTGATATTGCCCTGGCCTACGACCTTTTGATCCGTACCTGGGGTCTCGGGAACGCGAATCCATTGCACACCTGGTCGTTGGTCGTGGCACTGGGACTCACTCCGATCATAGGCGAATTGATCTTCGCCCGTTTTATCGAGTCCAGATATAATCACGAGTCTGGAAATCAGCCAAGAATCGTGCGGTGGTTCTTCCTGATTGCAGCACTTTTCATATTGCTGTCCTTCGGCTACTTCGGGTTCCTGAGGGGAATCGTTATGACTTATATGCAGACACATGCAGGGCGTGATATTTATGGTCCGCTGCTGGCATCGTATCCGTATCTCAATGTGATCGCATTTGTGTTGATGGCTTTGCTGTTTATCGTCGGTGGAGCCGTGTTGTTAACTGCCGGTATGAATGAACTCAGCCGCCATCACTGCTATCGACGGGACAGAAAGGAAATACAAGCTCTGATTCATGAGGAGGAAGAAGTGCAACATGTGATTGACGGGATGAAGCAAGAGTGCTCTCGCATCTCTGTTCAACTCGAAGGAATAGAGAGCGAACAGGAATTTGAGAGGATGGTTGAGGACCAGGCGACGTATTACGAAGGCAAGTACCTAGCTACCTACAAACGGAGCCTCAAGCAGGCACTGACAAATCCAGGGAATGCACTGTCGCTGGACGGCAGATTCCACCACTTCGGTCAGGCAGTCATGGACCAAACCGCGGTGAATGATGCCGTGGAATCATTTCTGAGAAAGGAGCAGAGCAATGGTCGATAAGGTGAACTATCTGAGAGTGATCGGTGGAATGGTGATGGGATTGCTGTGGGGGTGTGGAGAATCCAACCCCGGGGCATATGTGATTTTTATCGACTACACAACTAGTGCTGCAACCTTTGAGAATGGGAATCCGTCGAGGATTCAGACTACGGTCCTGGACCTGGTAACTGACATGGACCGGGAGGATGTGCTGCAAGTATACCCTATCCATGCCTTTACAGAATCGGCAACTCCTGTCCTGCGGCTTTCTGGACCAGAATTACACGGAGATCTGAACGACGGAATGCGCCGGCGTGAATGGATGGAGGGAACAGTTGTTCCGATGACGGAGACAATCGCCAAAGTTCGCTTTGCCCGTGATCGTGTCGCGCAAACCAATATCTATCCTGTGGCTCGGAAGATCGCTCGCCTCGTGGAAGCAGGGTATATAGTCCACGCTGTCCTCGTGAGTGATCTGATTCAGGATTTTAATGGCGAAGATTTCAGCACTGTCTTCGGTGATGGGTCCAGCGTTGACCCGGTCCAGCTTGCGCGGAAAAAGGTGATTGAGCTGGGACTGACTGGCAGATTGGAAGGTGTGAAGGTCGTGGTAATGATACCTGGTTCTCCTCATGGCAATCAGATGTACGACAAAATTCGAGCTCCCGTGAATGAGTTCTGGAAGTCATTTTTCACCCACTGTGGTGCTACGGTAATGATTGGCAACCTGTAAACCTCCAATTAGGGATGTAGAGTTATGGTCGTATTGCATGTGTTGTTCTTGGTGATTGGGCTGGTGATTGGGACCCGTGTTGGGCTGCGGGGTCTGGCCATGTTTTGCTACAGCATTGGATTGATGTATGTGCTGGTTAAGGTCCCGACCCATTTCTACAAAATAATTGCTTCGCACTTGTACGATCTTATCAATCCTGGGACGGCTGATGCTGTTGCACTGCTGGGGTTGTTCGTGCTCGTCGTCATAGGAGCCATACAGCTCGGCTGGCAAATGGCCCGTAGCGATTCACTTATGGCTTTGCCACTGGGAATTGACTCTGCTCTGGGTGGGGCGGTCGGCGGCGCCTTGGGGTGGGTTCTGATAGAGTTGATGCTTGGTTAATGGATAGATAAACCATCGAGAGGAGAATGTGATGCCTACGTTTCGCAGATCAGATAGGGAATTTTCTGAAGGGCTGGGAAGGAATGCCCGGCAACAGGAATCTAACGGGAGCCTGGGTGCTGAGTCGCTTAAGGAATTTCTGATTGACCCTAGAAGCGGAGAAGTGTTCCCCATCAAATTTGAGAGCGTTTCTCTCCAGATAGATCAAAACGGGTTCCCGGTGGCCATGAGAGAGCGAGGTGATGTACTTCTGCACTGTGGACATAAGCCCTGCTCCCTTTCACAGGTGCAGGGACGCTGTCGGCATGGCCACTTGATCTGTGATAAATGCACTCTCTATATCTGTACCATTAATGGCTGTGGTCAGAAACTCTGTGATCTGGATGTTCTCCGGTTGGAAGACGGTTCCACTGTGTGCATGGAGCATGAAGATGACCTGAAGAAAGATCAAAGGAAAACCAAGCTTCTTCAGGGATTTGGTCACACCCTGCTCTATTTATGCGGATGGAGTGGCTCAGAATATGATGAATAGCCACTTCATCGAGAAGTTGGCTATCCTTGAGGACATGGCCAGGGAAGCCGATCTCTTGGGCGTTCCCATGGTCAGGTCAACCCTGCTTCGATTGTCTTTGAACTGGAACGACATTGTGGCAAACCAACTATATGGCTATCTGCTGAATCAGGTAGACGGTGGCTTCTTCATCGAGGACGTTTTCAAGTTGCCATCGGAGCAGAATGAGATTGATGGTGAACTGTCCTTAGGTGATGTGCTGGGAAGAGAAGATATTCAATTCCGTCACAAGATTGATCGTCTCCCTTTGCATATCCTGGCAGCGGGTACATCAGGATGCGGGAAGACAAACTTCGCCAAGGTGTTGATTGAGGAAGCGTATCATTCTGGTGTGGGCTGCATTAGTATAAGTGATCCAAAATCCGAGTATGCTGACATTGCGGCAAAGTACCCGGAATTTCTTTTGCTGAGATGGAATGACCTGCGATTTAATCCACTGACACCTCCGCCGAACGTGCCACGAAATGAATGGCACCAGACTATCGTCGGACACATGGCTCAAACCTTCAACTTCTGGGAAGGTGCGCAGTCCCTCCTCATTCGCCTGCTGGCCAATCTCTCGGAAGCGAAGGCGAAACCAACTATTGTGGATCTGATGACAGCCCTTGAGATGGAAAAACCCAGGTATAAGCAAAAAGACTTTCTGGTCATGGGAACTGTCTCTTCTCGGTTGGAACTCATCCTTTATACCTGCCGTGACATTGTGCTAGCTGAGTCCTCTATGCTCCCTTTACTCTCTGAGCGCCATCATATTATCCAGACCACAGGGCTTATGAGCGAGATAGAGTCCTGGCTTCTGGAGTTCATGCTCATATGGGAATTCATGTACAGGGTCTGGAATCCGGAGAAGCGAAAAATGACCCTGCATGTGTATGACGAATGCCAGCATCGGCTCTTTAGCAGGGAAAAGGAGCGCAACGCTCACAAGATTAGCGCTTCACTCATCTCGATGCTGGTAGATGAAGCCAGGGCAATGAATATATGCATCTGCTCTCTGAGCCAGGAGCCGTCAAGCCTGGTCAATGCAGTGCTCAATAACTCCTATTTGAAAATGGCCTTTCACCTGGGTAGTGGTGGAGAAGTCAGAGTGATGAAAGAGGCCATGGGATTGGATAAAGACCAGGCCAATGTGCTTCACTACATGGAGACGGGCGAAGCCATCGCAAGGCTCGCCGGCGGCTTTATGGACCCATTCCCCGTCAATATTGATGTCTTTCAAGGGCTTGGTAAGGAACCTGATGCAGGATTCAAGGCTCATCAGTCAGAGATGCGCAGACGCCTGTATGAAGATGCAGGGATTGGCGTTGAGGGCGATGAAAAGTCTGGCAGCCGGGAAGGTGTTCAACAGTCCTTCGGAGAAGAGTACGATGTCCTCGACTGAGAAGCGGAAGCTGACTGAGAGGGATATGCAGGTGCCGGAGTTGCTGGAGGATTACCGTCTGCTGACTACTTCACAGCTACAGAGGCTATTATATCCCTCTTTGCAGAAGGCTCAGACTCGGCTTCTGAGGCTGTATCAGGCCGGACTGGTGAAAAGGTTCAGCTACCCGGTATTGCTGCGCGAGGGTGGCAAGGGTGAGTATGTCTATCACCTGAAAAAGAGGACCAATACGATCTTGACAGCATTGAAACACATGCTGCAACTCAACGATGTGAGAATAGCATTTGAGTTGGCATGTGGGAAGAGTGATGAAATCAATCTCGTTGAATTCATTCCTGAATACAGAGGTAAATACAGAGATGATGGAAGGCCCGGCAGGGCTGTTGAGGACAGCGTAGCTGTCCTTGGGGGATTTGGAGATAAGGCGATACTGATTCCCGACGCAGTGGTCTGCTTGGAAAATATCACAACAGGGAAGCGTGCTCTGTTCTTCCTCGAAGTAGACTTGGGAAGCGAAAAACTGATCGCTGAAGGCAGAGGCAAATACTCAGTAATGAAAAAAATGCTGCTCTACAGAGAATATCTCAATAATAGAGGGTTTGAGCGCTATAGCGACCTATTCAGGTTCAGATTCAAAGGTTTCCGGGTTCTGACCGTCATGAACAATTCACAAAGGATGCAGAGGCTCAGGAAAGAACTAATTCAGAGGGGTGTCCGAAGATTCGTTTGGCTTGCAGAAGTCTCAACAATCAATAAACAGACTCTCTTCGAGAAGGTATGGCTGGCGCTAGACGCAGAGGATAATGAAAGACATTCGATCCTACACGGATAAAATGAAGGTTGATAATCAACGATAGAAATCACGATGATGAAGATGACAGATGATACATATGAAAAAAATATGGGGGAAAGAAACAGACGTTTCGCCTGCGGGTCGAAACGAAGACAAGGGGAAGTCGCGCCTGTTGCGCGACTGGGAAGAAATGGAGAAAAAAAGCGGGGAATGGAGAGGAATACGTGGTAAAGGAAGGATATGGAGGGGGGAATCCCGGAACGTGGATTACGTGCAAATGACTAATAACCTTGGACTTAGAGAAGCATCCCTGAGTGTTTCCGGCAACCAGGTAAACAACCAGGAAGACAATCAGATGGACAACCTGAAGGTATTTCAAGTTGGGTAGGAGAAATGACCGAGCTGCTTACACCAAAAGAGGTCGCGAATATCCTAAAGGTTAACTACCGGAAGGTGCTCGATATGATTGCCCTTGGTGAATTGCGAGCATACCGGATCGGGCGGGTGTTCCGGATAGCCGAGAGTGAAGTCTACCGGTACCTGCAATCAGTGCAGATTGAGACCAGTGTCTTCTCCAGCCATGGGATTAATTAGGGTTTATCTTGAATGGAGCGGGAGCTAAATTCACGCTGTGATGGATATGCTCTACCAACAGCAAGGAATGTTGCTGCACGGTCTGGGAGACTGCCTTGGCATGTCTCAAGTCCCTGGAGCATACTCTATCAAAGAAAACAACGTAACGAGGAGGATTGAAACTCCCATGTCCAGCCTTTATAAACGGCCAACCAGTCCATACTACTGGTGGACGGCCAACTATAGAGGCAGGAGGCTACGCAAATCCACCGGATTGACGCAGAAGCACCTGGCACGAAAGGTCCAGGAACATTGGGACATAAGTCTCATGCTGGGCAACCTAGAGGCTTTTGGACTTCTTGGCTATCCCTCAACCTTAGTCGTTGACTACTACAAATCATATCTCGGGTTTCTTGAGTCACGAAAATCTGAGAAGACAGTCAAAACGGCTGAAGGAATACTGAGGAAGTTCAGTCAGTATCTGGAATCTCGGGGCGTCAAGCGACTGGATGAGATCACGGTCAAGATTCTGAATGGGTATATCGACTGGCTCGAATGTGCTCCCAAGACCAAAAAGAACCACATGGGGGTCATCTCCTGCATGTTGGATCAGGCCATTAAGGAGGACGTTCTAACCGTCAATCCCGCTAAGCGGGTAACCCTTCCCAGGATTGTTCATGAGGTCAGGCACAGACCTTTGGAGCAGGTTGACCTGGAGATCATCTGGCGCGGAGCCGGTGGATGGTCACTGTATTACGCATTCCTTCTGTTTACGGGATTGCGAGCTGGCGATGTGGCCATGCTGACCTATGGTAACATCGATAGGAAGAAGCATGCCCTAGTCAGCTTTGTACGCAAGTCCCGGCGCATCCATGAGTTTCCTCTATCAAAGACGCTCCTGGATCGAATCCCGGAAGGACGTCGCAAGGACGAACCCCTGTTCCCCGCTCTGTATGCGGATAACGAGCGAAAGTTGAACGACAACCTGGCAGAGCCGCGCAAGTACATGCAGGCCCTGCTGGAAGCGGCGGGCAGGCCCAAGGCCACCCTGCACAGCTTCAGGGCGAAGTTTAACAATACGCTGAGGGACCTGGGGTTGCCGATTGAAGATCGCCAGGTTTTGCTAGCGCACTCAGCTAGTGAGACCACCAAGATCTACACGCATCCCAACTTCGACCTTGCTGCGAAGTATGTGAATCGGATACCGGACCCGGCCAATCTGGCAGGGTTGGTATGACTCAGAATGTGCCCTGAGTGTGCCCAAACAGGCCACGGTAAAGCGCATTAGGCTGCATTTGAATGCACTCGCTATAAAATAAAAAACCCTCTTTTCACGACGGAAAAGAGGGCTTCTCGAGAGTAGCGGGGACAGGATTCGAACCTGTGACCTTCGGGTTATGAGCCCGACGAGCTACCAGACTGCTCCACCCCGCATCCGTAGAGCCGAAACTTAATATCAATATCGCGATAAATCAATTCTGCTCCTCGATCCCAATGGTGCCGCCACCCCAATCCTGTACCTGCCTTAAAAATTCGTCTAACTCCACCGCAGGTAATTGGGTGAGCAGCACTACGTAAAGGCCGTACTCTTCATCCAGAAGTTTACCGCCTACCTTCAGAAGGGCAGCTTTGACCCGGTCAACCAGGGTATATGGTATCAGCAGCCGCCTGACAGCCAACGTGACCCACGGGACCGTTTGGGCATCTGCCAGGGCCATCTCAACCGCCCGACCGTAGGCGGCGATCAATCCCGGGATACCCAGCTTGGTACCGCCAAAATAGCGCACCACCCATGCCAGGCAGTCGACGAGTTGGCGCCGTCGCAGGGTGTTCAATATAGGTACACCCGCCGACCGGCCCGGCTCCCCGTCGTCGGTGCTGAACTCCACCGGTTGCTCACTGACGCCGGCCAAGCGGTATGCGTAACAGATATGGCTGGCATCGGGAAAACGACCCCGCAAACCGGCCAACACCCGGTCTACTTCCGGCCGGTCAGTTACCGGTAGCGCGCGGGCTATAAAGCGGGAGCCTTTGACCCGGTGCTCGATGGTGGAGCTGGGGCCTGCCAGAATATACATGGCCGTTTACTGGATCACGGTGAAGGTGCGCTTGAGGGTATGGCGGCCTATTGAAAGCGTCAGCAGGTAAACGCCGGAAGCCCAGTGGCGCATGGCGGGAATATCCTCCATCAAGGTATGGGTCCCCTCCCCCACGTCCCGGACCCAGTCGCGCCGGTAAACCTCCTGGCCCAGGAGGTTAAAGATGGCCAGCCGGTGCCTGGTCGCCAACGACGGCTCACCGACGCGGTAGGTCAATTGCAGCCCGGTGAAACTGGACCGGCCGGGGAGGACCGGGTTTGGTATCAGCTCGTCTAAAGCAAATTCGATGTTATAGGAGGTGTCGATCACGGTGGCGATCAGATCCAGATCACCGGACTGGGCGCCCACCACCACCACCATCTTCGACAGGCTGTTGAGCCTTGATAAAAACAGGGACGCATCGGTCAGATTATAGGGAGTCAGCCCGTCTGAATCCAGCACCAGCCGGGCGGTGAACGGCTCCGGCGCCGACCTTACCTCAAGACGCAAGTTGCTGGGCCCCGACATCTGGAGCGACTGGATGCTGGCAGTGGCATCCCGCAAGCTGGGGAATGATAATGTCAAGCTATCCGATAGAATCCAAGGTGGATCGATAACCGGCGGGTCGAGCAGGATCTGGTCCGGGTAGAAATGATAATCATTTTCGGCGCCATTGAGAAAAAGACCGGCCACAAAGTCAATCCACACCCCGGAGAGAGACCCTCCCTGGAAGAGCAGCTCAGCTCGCAAGGCCGCCAGGGCGCCCTGGGACTGGAACCGCTCCCACAGGTGCAGCATGAAATTCAGCCCGTACCACTCGGTCAGGTAATGCCCGAAAATGGCCACGGAGTAGCCGTCGGTGCCGGCCAGCGACTGGGTGGGGTTGCGACCGAAGGACCCTGTCCCCCCCTGGAACCAGAGCACCCAATCATCGATCTCCGGGAAGGCAACATCCTCAAACCAGGTGGAAGCCAACTCGTAAAAAAAGAGATCCCCAGTGACCGCCTTATACCCCATCTGGACGGCGTGGAAATACTCGTGGGCCACGGTGACCCGAGCCCCGTCCAGGCCGTAAGTATAGTAATTTTCATCCTCGGCAAAATCGTTGTCTACGGTTATGTAGCTGGTAAGCCTACCCTGACTATCATATCCATCCGGATCGGTATTTCCGTAGGTGCCGCCGTTGTATTCCTTAAGGTAGACGTCATAGACGCCGTCTCCATCATCTGGGGCCGGGTCGAAACCCAGCGCCAGGAGCAGATTCCGGGAGGAGTCCAGGGCCACTGCCACCGCCTCAACCCAGTCGGGAGTGCCGTCCTGATCGCTGTCAGTGAGGTTGGGGCTGTGAACACCCGCGGTATCATAATGAACGGCAAAGGCACCTGTGAGGGAGATGAAAGACATGTCCCGGGTGGGTCGTGCAAGCGGGGAAGCGATTCTGGGTAGCCGGGCAGGTGGGTGGAAACCCCAGCCGCACTTGATGGGCTTGTCCCCGGACGGCGCGGGACCCTGACCTTCGCCCGCCAGGGCCACGCTGAACATCAAGATGATGATGCCCAAACGCATCTACTTCCGGCGGAATGACAGTTTGACCGGCACGCCGAAGAACCCGAAGCGTTCCCGCAGGCGATTCTCCAGGTAGCGCCGGTAGGATACCGGGATCAGATCGGGGTGGTTGCAAAAGAACGCGAACAGCGGCGGCCGCTTATGTACCTGGGTGACGTACTTTATGCCCAGCTGGCGGCCACGGACTGCCGGCGGCGACAGATAGCTCAGCGCCCCGGCCAGGAAATCGTTAAGCTCCGAAGTGGGAATTTTACGGTCGGCCTCACGGGAAACCTCGATGGCCGTCTCCATCACTTTCCACAAACGCTGGTTCCTGGTTACCGAGGTGAACACCAGCGGATAGTGTTCCAACGGCTTGAAGGTGGCTTGCAGCTCCTTCACCCACTGCCCCATGGTGCCGGTGACCTTGGCCACGGTATCCCACTTATTGATTGCCACCACCATCCCTTTGCCCTGGTCCAGGACGTAGCTCATGATTTGGCGGTCCTGGTCATGGAACCCCCGTTGGGCGTCCAACATGACGATGGCGACCCGGCACTCATCGATGGCGCGGTAGGCACGGACGGTGCTGTAAAATTCGATGGCGTCCTTTATGCGGGCCTTGCGGCGCAGACCGGCGGTATCTATCAGGCGAATCTTATGGCCCAGGTAATTCAGGTAGGAGTCCACCGAGTCCCGGGTGGTGCCGGGGATATCGGTGACAATCGATTTTTCCTGTTTGGTTATGGCATTGAGGAAGGATGATTTTCCGGCGTTGGGCACCCCCACAATCGCCAGCCCCAGCGAGTCCTGCTCCTCCTCGGAAGCCGTCCAGGACCCCTCCAAACGCTCCATAACCACATCCAGCAAGTCTCCCACGGCCCGGCCACCGATGGCCCCAACGACCAGTGGGGTCCCCATTCCCAGCTCATAGAAATCCAGGGCTCGTTTCTCATGGGACTGATCGTCCACCTTATTTACCAGCAGCAACACCGGCTTGTCGAGCTTGCGCAGCCGATCCGCCAGTTCCAGATCATCCGCCGCGGGACCGGTCTGGCTGTCGACCATGAGCAGTATCAGGTCCGCCTCCTCACCAGCCAGGTCCGCCTGCCTTCGCACGGTTTCACTGATGACATCCCCTCCGGCTGGAATGTAGCCGCCGGTATCGATGAGGTGGAAGCTGTATCCCCGCCATTGCACCTGGCCGTAGATCCGGTCACGGGTGACGCCGGCGGTCTCCTCGACTATGGCCTGGCGGCGGCCCACCAGCCGGTTAAAGAGGGTGGACTTGCCCACGTTGGGCCGGCCGATAATGGCAACGGTCGGTTTAGCCATCCGCCCCGCCAAAAAGCTCCAGCAGGCTGTCCCCGGCGGTTTTCAACGGTACCCCCAATTGCCGGCTGATATCGCCAGGGGTCATATCGTCCAGCATAATTCCTTCCTCGGCATTCAGTATTCGATCGGTGGTCCAAACCGCCTCTCCCAGGTCCTTACCCTTCAAGTGGCCCAGCAGGTCCCGGCCCGATAGCAGGCCCGCCACTGTCACCGACTCACCCAGCAGCAGGTTCGGCACCACCTCCAGGTTGACGTCCAGATTACCTATGCGGTTAAGCCGCGGTATAATGTGCTCGGAGAACAGCCCCGCCGCCAACACCCCGGTGGCGATGGTGAAGCGGGTGGGGCGGTCCAACCGGGTAGGCAGAGAGTCCTGTTCGGCGGCAAACTGGTCCAGGATGGCCCGCACCTGCCCCACGCCGTTTTCCTCCATGCCCAGATCGCCGTAGTAGGCCGCATCCGGCACTTCCCGGCCGGCCAAAATGTACCACTCATCACTGAGAAACACCATTCTGGAGCCGTCGGGGTGACGATAGAGCCCGTCCAGACCGGCGTATTCGTCGAGCCAATCATGGGCGTACTCCGGGGTTACCGGGGCAATGGCCGTCAGACCTTCGCGGTGGCCGGTCAATCCCACCGGGACGATGGAGACCGACAACAGACCCGGACTGAGAGGGGCCAAGTCGTCCAGGGTGCGCCGCAAATGCGAGCCGTCGTTGAGGCCGGGGCAGAGCACCACCTGACCGTGCAATAGGATGCCATTATCCAGCAGATAACGCATTTTATCCAGCAGCCGGTCGTCTTTGCCATACAGCAGCAACCGGCGGCGCAGCTCCGGCCCGGTGGCGTGAATGGAGATATTCAGGGGTGACAGGCGCTGCTCCACGATCCGGCGCAGGTCGCCATCATTCATGTTGGTCATTGTGATGTAGTGCCCGTACAGAAAACTGAGGCGGTAGTCGCCGTCGCGGAAATAGAGCGTGGAGCGCAATCCCCGGGGGTTCTGATCCACGAAACAAAAAACGCAATCGTTGGCGCAGCTGCGGACTGTGAAATCCTCGAATTCGACCCCCAGATCCTCTTCGGCCTCCTTATCCAACTGCACCGACTCCCGCCGCCCGTCGATCTCCAGCTCCAGGACCAGATCGGCCAGGCCGATGCGAAACTGGTAATCCAGATGGTCAAGTACCCTGCTGCCGTCGATTTTAAGCAGCCGGTCTCCAGGCTTTAAACCCAAATGGGCTCCCAAGCCGTCCGGCACTACCGATTTAATTTTTAAACTCACTGCTCCCTATTCCTAACTACGGCCCCAATAATCCAGGGGGGACCTGTTTACATGGCGGAAATTACTCCCGGCCGCTCCGGTTGAACAGGAGCGATGCCATGGTAGATTTTACTTCCAGCAGGTGGGCGGAAAGGCGTGTCCCACCCGGAATCTCCTTGAGATGCCGGGTGGGCGAGTGTGGAGGGTGTGGCGGGTAATTGGCGGGATAAATTTTAGGGCTACACCAGCAGATCGATAGTCTGCCGCATCATTTCATCGGCGGCCCGGACCACAGCCAGGTTGGCCTCAAAGGCCCGTTGCTCAATGATCAGGTCGGTTATATCACCGGCCGGATTGTCGCTGCCGCCTCTGGCGATCACCAGCCCGGCACGTTCAAATCGTTCCAGACTGGATATAAGGCCAGCGGCCGTGATCCCAAAAGTAGTGTTCAAAACGAGGGCCTCCTTGGTGAAAATCGGTACCCTACCATCTGTATCGGTTGATTTGAATTGGTCTTTAGGGGGGATGGGGCGGAGTGTGAGCGGCGTCACTTTCCGGGACCGGCTGGGGCTGTCGGCGCGGGCCTACGACCGGATCATCAAGGTAAGCCGCACCATTGCCGACATCGCCAGCGACGACCAGATAGCTACCTCGCACTTGGCGGGGGCGATTCCGGTACCGGTCGTTGATTAGGCAGCTGTGGTTGGGGTAAATTCAAGCCATCAGTTGCGCCTGGTGGATTGCAGGTAAGAGGCTAAGGAGCGCGTAGCGTCAGGCCACCTTGGACTAATTCTCAGTAGTAATAAAGCTTGCTTTCTAAATCGTGCAATGCTACTTTTAATCATCATGGCTTGCCCAGATGTCTCACAAAATAGTAGGGCCAGAGTATGGGAAACCAGCTAGACCAGTTCTCTCTCGGTTATGAATCACAACAGATTGGAAATTCTCTTATAATCCACGCGGATTGTTTTGAGTGGTTGAATCGAGTTCCTAAAAACAGCATTCACGCTATTGTCACCGATCCCCCTTATGGTGTTAAGGAATACGATTTTGATCAGCTTGAAAAGCGCGCAAATAGTAATGGAGGCATTTGGAGAATTCCACCTTCCTTCGACGGCAGTCTACGTTCCCCATTACCAAGATTTACTGCACTCACCAGGAAGGAACGAATATCTCTAAAGCGCTTCTTCGTTGATTGGGCTCGGGCAGTAATGTATTGTCTCATGCCTGGTGGGCACGTACTTCTCGCATCCAACTCTTACCTTGCACAACTGGTTTTTACGGCGCTGATCGATGGAGAATTAGAATATCGTGGAACCTTAGTGCGATTGGTCAGGACGCTTCGTGGCGGTGATCGCCCCAAAAACGCCGAATCTGAATTCTCTGACGTTTGCTCCATGCCACGAGGTTGCTATGAACCATGGGGTATTTTTAGGAAACCACTGCCAAAAGGGATGAAAGTAAGCGATTGTCTTAAGCAGTACCAAACTGGCGGTTTACGAAGAAAACAGGATGGAACCCCATTTGAAGATGTGATAAACAGTGTCCGTACACCACGGAGGGAGCGGGAAATCGCGAATCATCCTAGTCTAAAACCACAGTCTTTTCTGCGCCAGGTCGTCTATGCTGCACTTCCACTAGGCACGGGAATTGTAGTTGATCCATTTATGGGATCCGGTTCAACTGTTGCCGCTGCCAAGGCCATAGGATATTCATGTATAGGTGTGGAACGATACAGCGACTATTTTCAGTCAGCTCAGACGGCGATACCAAGGCTTGCAGGAATCGGCGCATCCGATTCACAGTTGCATCTATCCCTAGCTTAAATCCTCATAGACCCAGTTGCTTTTCATTTTGTCAACACCAATGCGCTTGACGCTTGCAGTGATTGTTCGGCGGCTGGTAGATGACCTGCCAGAGAAGGACCAGTCTTCCTCTTCTAATTTGGCGGCATAGACACCTTTGAATTGAAATGGCTTTGGCTGAATTCCTTTTCTCTTATCGTTTGAAGTATTGCTATCAAAATAAAACACTATCAGCCACACCGATTCGGGGTTGTGGCCCTGCCATCCACTGGCATGGCGTGAACCTTTTATCTCAATTCCCTCTCCCGAATGTTGTACGGAGTCCCCCGGGAAGCGTCCTGCTGGAACTAAATCGGGATGGCCATTGTGAAATTGATTCTTTACGAGCCCAGAACAATATTCTGGAATGCGGAGATTCACAAATTCGCCTACAATACTGCTAAAGTTGGCCGGCATTAAAAAACTTTCCAGACGGGGCATACCCTTCGTGTGGAGTTGTTTATTCAGGAAGCCGAGGAAATCAATGAAATCCTCCATGGCTCGACGAATATAATCGGTACGTAGCCCATAAGGGAGCTGGCAGTCTGGATTGAACTTTGAGTCTTTAATGGATGTTGGAGTACAGGCAATATATTCAGCATTTGTCATTATTCGATTAAACGTTTCTCATTAAAAGAATGTGTGGTTCTACACCAAGTGCGGTTGCTATTTTTTCAATATTTCTTGCCGAGATATTTCGCTCACCTCTCTCTACGGCTCCAATATATGTGCGATGTAAGCCTGAGTTAGCAGCCAATTTTTCCTGGCTTAACCCGAGTGCAAGCCTGTACCGGTGGATATTCGAGCCAATGATCTTGACGATGTCTGTCACAACCTAAATTTTGTAAAGTGATGAATATAAGTCTACAGACTATAAGTAGCACTTTGTTTTCGCCTCCTGTTATCTAAGCCAGGCTTGTTTGGGATTCACATCACACCTTTGGGCCGACAGCTGGGGCTGGGGTGAGAAGAATTACAGGTTGTGATCTCAGCAGATCAAAAAAGATAGCTGGTGTAGTCTAAAACTTGTTAGAGCAATTCAACGGCTCTTGTTGCAAATACTCTAGGTGGGCAAAGGGAGAGGGGTTTTAGCCCACGATGGGATTTTCTTTAGTCTTTTAGAGTAAACCTTCTTCCCTGTTGATACGCTCACTTCATCTGCAAGCGCGTTTTGTGCGTTATTGATTTTCGCCTGAAGTTGCTCGAGGGATTTCCTTCTTCTGATTGGTTTTTTGTTCTGCAACTTCCACAAGCTGTTTCATTCGTTTCTCTTTTTCATAGCGATTAATATACCAGTCGGTTAGTAAGGTCTCGATGAGCCAGATCAGCAGGGAGGCTTCTTCGGGATCAACCTCAATCATAAGATTGACGTCCTTTTCCAAGTGTGCACCGATGTTGCCTACCTTTCTCACAGAGTCGATCGCATCCCAAGTTGTAGTATCAACTTTGTGCTGAAGATCATTGATCGCATCGACAAGTTTATTCTTTTTAATACTCCAGAAATCCCGGATCATACCCTGGAGACAACGGCGACTTAGCGTTGCAGAGGCTTTCGGACTCAATTTTTTAGTAAGACATGCTTCACGGTAGTCTTCTAACAAAGCCTTTGGAATATATGCGGGAAATGGCTTTGCCTCGGACTCAGGCATGAGATTCCATGAGTAGAGAGTCTTACCATATAAGCGGCCCTGTTCATTGGTTTTTTGGATTCTGAGGGGAATGGCATGTTGTCTACAGTCTGGATTTGGGCACACGATGACAGTTACCGTGCTAATATAGTAGCCGTACTCTTGGCTTATCGAATTGTAGCCACTCATCGTACGGACATCGTTCCCGCCAATAGTGCAGGGACGATTGCAGTAGGGACATGTCCATTGATCAGCCATTACCTATTTGCTCCGTGGTGTCATTTAGTGTTTATTAGTAAATACTTTTTGAATTACTATATTGAAAATAATACGTGACTTCTATGTGTGCAAGATTCTTTTCAATCTCCTTTATCCATCCATAACCTGTTGATGTGAGAAAGGTTATATCGGTCAATATATGGATTCTGATTCATAGAGGCCATATCTAAGTCCCAATATCTTAAATATCGCGATATTTGTTAACCCCCATTCTATCAGCAAACGGCATCCTACTCGGAGCTATCGAGAATATTGGCTAGTAGTTTTAAAATGGTAGATAATCCTTTAGTGATGCTAGCTGGTCATTGGCCCCCTTCGCGGCTTGACCCGTCCCCCATCACCTCTGGACTACCCGGGAGCCGGGTGGTTAATTTGGTTCATTATTCCGAGCGACAACAGCAAGCACAGACGGGAATCAGGCCATGCCAACATTTGATATCGTGAACCGGGTAGACTTTCAGGAGGTGGACAACGCCATCAACAACACCCTCAAGGATGTGGCCCGGCGCTACGACTTCCGGGGCTCGAATACCACCATCACCTTTGACAAGCAGGCCAATAGCATCCATATGCTCACCAGCGACGATATGAAGATGGAGACCCTCAGGGGCCTGTTGGTGGAAAACTTCGCCAAGCGCAAGTTGTCCGCCAAAAACCTGGGCTTCGGCAAAGTGGACAGCACAGCCCACGGCAATGTGAAGCGGGACGTGGCCATTAAGGACGGTATCGACAAGGACCAGGCCCGGAATATAGTGAAGCTCATCAAGGGCCAGAAGCTGAAGGTCCAGGCGGCTATCCAGGATAATCAGGTGCGGGTCACCGGCAAAAAGATCGACGACCTGCAGACCGTGATCCAGCTCCTCAAGGAGACCGACCTGCCCGTGCCGCTCCAGTTCGTGAATATGAAAAGCTGACGGCGGCTCTAATCCTCCAGCCATAGCCAGGCGGCGCCCCGCACCCCACCGGCATCACCGTGGATGGCCGGGAGCAATTTCGTGTGCACCTGGTCGCTGAAAACGTATCTCGCCCATAGCCGGGGCACCTCGCGGTAGAGTAGTCGTATATTGGACAGCCCGCCGCCCAGGACGATTACCTGGGGGTCGAGGATGTTGATCACCCCCGCCAGCCCGCGAGCCAGCCGGTGGGCATAGCGCTCCAATAGGTCGCCGGCCAGCGGATCGCCCTGCTCCGCCAGTTGAGCCACCTCCAGGGCCGGCAGCGACTTTCCCCCGGCCGCCTTGAACTGCCGCGACAGGGCCGGGCCGGATAGGAAGGTTTCGATGCACCCCTTACGGCCACAATAGCAATCCGGTCCCGGCAGTTCATCCGGGTCGGGCGACGGCAGGGGGTTGTGTCCCCATTCCCCGGCGATGTCGTTGGCGCCGGTCAGCGGCCGGCGGCGGACCACCACACCGGCGCCCACACCGGTGCCCAGGATGACACCCAATACCACCTCAGCGTCAGCCCCGGCCCCGTCCACGGCCTCCGAAAGGGCGAAGCAGTTGGCGTCGTTGGCCACCTTTACCGGCCGGCCCAGCGCCGCGGACAAATCACGATCCAGGGGATGATGATTCAGCCAGGTGGAATTGGCGTTTTTTACCAGGCCGCTATCCGCCGATACGACCCCGGGAATGCCCACGCCCACCGTGCCTTCTTCCCCCAACTCGCGCTCGATCTCCCGCACCAGGTTGACGATGGCCTGGACGGTCCCGGGGTAGCTGCCGGTAGGGGTGGGAATCCGTCGCCGGTCCCGGATCAAGCCGTCGGGATTCAAAGCGGCAGCTTCGATCTTGGTCCCCCCCACATCAACCCCGATGCGCAATGAAATCTTCGATGGGCCGGAAGGCATGGAACCCGAAGGTAACCATATTCACGCTCAACCCACAACCAGCAGGTGAAAGCGGATTGCCTCTAGCGGGCTTGCTATCAGCCCTCGGCGGATTTAGGTTTCTGCCCTTTCACGGTATAAAGGAGAATCATTTATGATAACTAACCGCATGGCGCCAATTATTCTCGGTCTGGTCTGTACCCTCCCGGCCCAGAAAATGACACTGGAAGATATATTCCAAAATCAGGATTATTTTCAGGAAAAGGTGGCCGTGGTGGACTGGCTTACGGCGGAGGGCGCCGTCGCCTTAAGACGGGAGCGGGCCGCGGACACGGTGATCGTGGTACATGACCTGGCAACCGGCGAAGAAAATCCACTATGGGACCGGGAACTTCTGCGCGCGAGCGGTATCCAACGCGTCCACCCCATGAAGGATGTGGACTTTTCTCCCGACCGGCGCTACGTGATCATTCCTGGCAACGGCCGGTTGGTCTGGCGGCGGTCCACCGAAGCTAACTATTACCTCTACGACCGCCGGAGTGAAACAATTCAGCCACTCACCAAGGGCCAACAGCCCCAGTCAAATGTGAAATTTTCCCCCGACAGCCGCAAAGTGGCCTACGTAATGGCCCACGATCTGTACGTGCTGGACCTGGACCGGGACAAGACCAGGCGCCTGACGAGCGATGGCAGTCCGGGCATCATCAATGGCCAGGCCGATTGGCTGTATGAAGAGGAGTTCTCTCTCACGCGGGCTTTCAAGTGGTCCCCTGACAGCAAGAGCATCCTCTTCCTGCAGTTCGACCAGAGACACCTGCAGGTCTATCCCTTGGTGGATGAACTGGCCCACTATCCCCACATTACCTCCGTGCGGTACCCTAAGGTGGGCGAACGGAACAGCTACCTGCGGCTGGGTCTGGTAGCGGTCCGCAGGGGCCGGCCCCGGTGGTTCGACCTGGGTCCGGAGCAGGACATCTACGTGCCCCGGATTTTCTGGACCGGCCGGCCGCAGGAAGCCGCCTTTTACCGCCTGGACCGGCGCCAACGGGACCTGGAACTGGTGTTGCTTGACCTGCGGACCGGGAGTACCAGGACTGCGGCCCGGCAATCCGATCCGGCCTGGGTGGACCTGCCCGCGAAACCTAAGTTTCTGAACGACGGCGGCTTTATCTGGACCTCGGAGCAGTCCGGCTTCCGGCATATATACCGGCACTCGCTGGATGGCGGGCAGCCGCAAGCACTGACCTCCGGCCAGTGGGAGGTAACTGCAATTATCGCGGTGGACCAAGACCGGGGTGAGGTCTACTTCACGGGTAAAAAGGACGGAACCGAGCAGCAGCAAGTCTATGTCGTATCGCTGGAGGGGTCTGAACCTCGATGTCTGACCACACCCGGCGGCTGGAACACAATCGACCTGGCTCCCGGCCATCAACACTATATCCTCTGGCGTTCCACTGCCGGCACTCCCCCGCAGGTGAGCTTGTTCGCTTCTGCGAGCGGAGAGCGGCTGCATTGGCTGGCGGAGCACTCCGTACCGGCGCTGAAGGGGCAAGCACCGGCCTGGGACCTGTTCACTTTGACCACCAGTGACGGCACCAAGCTGAACGCCGCCCTGCTCAAGCCCCCCGATTTCGACCCCACCCGGCGCTATCCCACCTTGATCTATACCTATGGCGGCCCCGGCTCCCAGGCGGCCCGTGACCGGTGGGCCGGTGAACGGGGCCTGTGGCACTACTACCTTAGCCAACAGGGTTATGTCATCCTGATGGCCGACAACCGCGGCACCGGTGGCAGGGGCAAAGCCTTCACCAGCCTGGCCTACGGTGACATTGGCCGTTGGCCGCTGCACGACTTGCAGGAGGCGGCCCGCTGGATAGGGCGCCAAGGCTGGGGTGATCCCGATCGCATCGGCCTGTGGGGCTGGTCGTTCGGTGGATATGCCACCGCCCTCGCAATGTCAGGCGCACCCAACCTATTCAAAATGGGCATGGCGGTATCGCCGGTTACGGATTTCCGCCTCTATGATACAGCCTGGACCGAGCGCTACATGGGGCTGCTGGCGGACAATGCGGCTGGTTACGCCTCCACAAATGTGCTGGAACATGTAGCCGGCTACCGCGGCGGGCTGTTGCTGATTCACGGTACCGGAGACGATAATGTCCATGCCCAGAACAGCTGGCAGTTGATCGAGGCCTTGGTGGACCGTAACCAACCCTTCGACCTGATGTTTTATCCCAACCAGCGCCATTCCCTGCCCGACGTCAGGTACCATTTATACCAGCGGATGACTAGATTCTTAAGGGCCAATCTATAGCCGCTGCGACAAATAGGCCGGGGCCCTCCCCCGGCCGGTTGACTGGGGCCCAGGCTCTCCTGCACTTTCTCTTCTAAAGAGGGCATACCGCGCTACGCCCCTTCAAGTATTCAGGATGCAAAACATTTCACCACAGAGCGCATTTTCATTTAATTTCCGTCCTTTAAGATATACTGCCAGGCAAAAATATTTTGATTGCCCATCCGGAAGGCCGTTATTCAATGGCCACCTTATCGATCCACCGGCAGGGCGGTATTTCCTTAGCCCGCGTAGGATGCCGGGGGATTATGACGGAACTAACCTATTAACGGGGGACCAAGTGTGACCACTGCGGAAATCGAATCGGCTTTACCGGTCCGCCGGGGGCCCTATCCCGAGCTGACCTTACCGGCCATTGCAGTCGGGTATGTAATCGGCGCCCTGATCACTATCAGCATCGGCTATGCTTCATTGATCCTGGGGTTCTCCATCGAAGGGTCCGAGCTGGCCGCCATCCTCGGTTTCGGGGTACTGCGGGGCGTCATGAAACGCACCAGTATCATCGAGAACAATATTAACCAGACCATCGCCAGTTCAGTGAACGGCGCCTCGGCGGGGATGATGTTTACCGTCCCGGCGCTGTTTATATTGGGGCATACCGATTTCAGCCCGGTGCTGATGGTATTCGGCTGTATCGCCGGTGGAGTCCTGGGCATTGCGTTTATTATCCCGCTGCGCAAGCAGATGATCGACTACGAGCGGCTGGCTTTCCCGGGGGGCATCGCGGTGGCCACCATACTGAAATCCCCCGGCGCCGGTATCTACAAGGCCCAACTGCTCATGGGCGGCGTACTGGTGAGTGCCGTGGCCCATTATTTCTCTCAATCTTTCGGTATCGCCAATTGGAACCTGGGAGCAATCTTCGGCTGGCCCGAGTATATGAACGGGGTCTGGTATCTATCAATGTTGACCATCGGGGTAGGGTTCCTGGCCGGCAGAGGCGGCGTCTACTTTATCGTCGGCGGCTTCGTCTGTTATTGGTTCCTGGCCCCGATCCTGGCCGCCCAAGGTTTGCTGCCGGATCAACAGGCATTGGCCGCGGCCGGACAAACCCTGCCCAATTACCTGCGGATACAACTATTCCGCCCGGTGGGGATCGGCATGTTGATCGGCGGCGCCCTCACCGGGATCGTCATTGCCCTGCCGTTGGTGGTGAGCGCGGTGCGCAGCATGCAGATGGCCTCCAGGACCAAGTCGTCAATTTCCCAGGACGAGATGCCCATCCGGGTATTGTATATCGGGGTGGGACTGGCGACACTATTGCTGCTGGTTATCGCGGTTAACTCGGTGGCTGAGATGGGGCTGATTAGGGGCGCCGCCATGGCATTGCTGGGAACACTGTGGATCTGGGTGGCCGGGGTGGTGCTGTCGGAGTGCATCGGACGCACGAACTGGTCGCCGCTCAGTGGAATGACCCTGATCGCCGTGACCATCATGATTATCATCAGCAGCGGGTTGGGCGACCGGGCGGCCATCATATCATCGGTGATGGTGGGCGCCGCGGCCTGTGTAGCCATGGCCCAGGCCACCGACCTGATGCTGGACTTAAAGACGGGATACCTGGTGGGGGCCATACCCCGCAAACAACAGATCGCCCAGTTCCTGGGCACCTGGCTGGGCCCGATCCTGATAATGGGGCTCATATTCGTCCTGCACAAAGCGTACACCCTGGGCTCAACCACCTTGCCGGCTCCCCAGGGGCAAGCCTTGGCGGCCATGATCAGCGGGATCCTGGGGGACGAGGTCCCGGTGCAGAAATACATGGCCGGCGCAGGCCTGGGAGCCCTGCTCAGCGCCAGCGGCATTGGAGGGCTGGGCATCCTGGTGGGGTTGGGATTTTACCTGCCGTTCAATATTGTACTGACCTACACCATCGGCACCGTCGCCAGGGTGCTGATCGATTGGAAAAAGGGTACCCAGTGGGCCGAAAATGTGGGTGTCCCCGTGGCCGCCGGATTCATCGTGGGCGAAGCGCTGATCGGGGTCAGCTACGCTATCTACTATGTGATCACCGGCGTAATCGGAACCGGCTAAGGAGGGCGAGCCATGAAGCAGATCGGTTACCTGTTAATTGCGGTTGGTTTCCTGGGCGGCGCAATCCTTTCGGTCTTGGACGTATGGGAAATAGTCTCCTGGAGCTGGTTCATATCGGCGTTGCTGGTTGGGGCCGGGGGAGTGCTGGCGGTGCGGCTGGCCACCATCCGGGCCTCGCGTTCCGAAGGGGTCATGGAGACCAACCTGCAGGATGTGGTGTCAAGTCTGGGAAATGTGGCCCGCAAAATCGACGCGCTAAACCAGGAGAAGGAGGCGCTGAACGTCTACGAATTCCGCCATCGGATCGACGCGCTATTCCCAGCCGATTTGAACACTTTCGTAGAATCCCGGGAAGTGATCGTCCAGGTCCATGGGCTGCAGGCTTATGCGGATGTCATGAGCATCTTCGCCGCTGGAGAGCGCTACTTGAACCGGGTCTGGTCGGCTTCGGCCGATGGCTACATCGACGAGGTCACCACCTACGTGGAGCGGGCGGCAACCCAATTCGCCCAGGCCCATGCCAAATTGCTGGAGTTGGGCGAGACGCTGCCGGAGTAATCGGCCCTGCCGGCGCCACGACGATTTTATCAGGTTAACCCGTCGGGGATATGAAAAGGACGCGCCTGCAG
>JACZSB010000153.1 GCA_022574435.1 Fidelibacterota bacterium | reverse complement strand
GCCGTCAAGGTGGTCTTGCCGTGGTCCACGGGGCCGATGGTGCCCACTTTCACGTGCGGCTTGTTGCGGATATATTTTTCCTTCGCCATGTTTCTTATAGCCTCCGTCGAATTTTACCAGGACCGTGCCCACCGGGGTCACCGCGAGCCTACAACCGGACTCGAACCGGTGACCTCTTCCTTACCAAGGAAGTGCTCTACCTGCTGAGCTATGTAGGCACCGTGAGCGGGAGACGAGACTCGAACCCGCGACCCTCAGCTTGGAAGGCTGATGCTCTACCAACTGAGCTACTCCCGCATTGCTCTTATTAGAAGCGTGCAACAGGCGGCCAGGAGCCCGCCGACTGCATACGGTGGGGAGAGAAGGATTCGAACCTCCGTAGACATTACGTCGGCAGATTTACAGTCTGCTGCCTTTGACCGCTCGGCCATCTCCCCGCATTCCTGACCAGAACCGGACAGCTAGCCGATACCAGCCGTAATCTGCCAAAAACCGCCTCAAAGAGCCACCAGCAGGATTCGAACCCGCGACCCTCTGATTACAAATCAGATGCTCTACCAACTGAGCTATGGTGGCATAGGCCCCCATTGGCACTTCTACTAGAGCCACGAAATTTAACATGGGTTATATTCGGGAATCAACCCGGATTTTAAGCTCACGGGGCTACTAATTTCAACTCCCGCTTAATTATATATTTGCTAGCCCCGTTTCCAGATAGTGCCGGTAGAAGTATCCTCCAGCAATATACCCCGCTGCTGCAATTGTTCCCGGATTTCGTCGGCCCGGGCCCAGTCCTGGGCGGTGGCTCGCATGCGCTGAGTGCTTCACGATGTTAGCAGGTGCCACAATTTACTTTTGGAGCGCGCGCATTGGGCGGCAGTGCGCCGGTACCTTACAATGGACCTGTGGCCGGTCGCCAGGATTTCAATTGACTGGATCTGAAGCCTATAAAAAGCGCTCCGACCCCTTGGAAGATTCGGCTGATCTCAGACTGGGCTATCCTAGTATCTGCTCCAGCCGGCGTACGATTTGCTTATCGTTTAACATAGCCAGGGCCTCGGTGAAAGTTTTACCCGCAAACTTATTGGCCAGGGCCCGCAATTGCACCGCCTGGGCAAACTCTTGCTTATTGGCGTGCTGCTTCACGATTTCCAAAATGATATCCGCATCCTTCAGCATCGCTTTGGTGAAGACCACTTCCGCCGTGCCCGGCTCCGCCAGTACCTGCCTGGCCGAAGACCTGTGGCGGTCAGCGATCTTACGAATCTGCTGGCGTTCAGTTTCCGATAAGCGCTGCACCACAGATTGGGTTTGACCTTCGTAGCGGTAATAAGCATCCACCAATACTCGTCCGCCCTCTGTTTCGCGAAGGAAATGATCACGGATTCGTTTCAGGGATGGCTCGTCTTTGCGCAGGTCCTCATCCAACAGGGCGGAAAATACCGAGGCTGCGGCCCAGCCGCAGTGATCCTCGGCTCCACCGGCGCCACCTTCGAACACAAGCGAACCGGAGTCTCCACCATCAGATAGCCAAGCCGTGACAATCTGGTTATTGAATGTTACTTGACCCATGTCATAGCCAATGGTCACCGTGGTGTTAATCGTTCGAACGGTTGACGTCGTGTATTCAGTAGTCCGCCCAACTTTCTCAAGATTCATGCCGACCGTGGCGGCGACTGTGGAACCGGCGGGGAGGCTGACATTTAGCTGATTCTCCACCAATTCGATCGGATTTAGAATCGTGCTGTTGCAGGACCCAGCGAATAAAAGCCCCACAGCTTGATGGGCGGCGCTCGGGGGAGCCAAGCCGCCTTCCATCTGATTGGCCACGTAAGCAGGTTTTATCGGTGCAGCGAGAGCGGCATCTACCTGATTCGCCACTGCAGGATCTATGGTCACGAAGCGCTTGAGCAACGCAATCCTATCCGCTGGATCAGTGCCGCCATCAGCAGAACCGGGCTGTAAAATCGGATCCCCGATAGTGGCATTATTCTGATCAGCCAGCACATGGTTGTTACTCAGAATACAAGTTGAGCCATCAGTGTTATCGGTCACCAGACAGCCTAACGTACCAGTGTCAGTTCCATGGCCGATGCTATCGCCACCCAGGGCGGGCCGCATTCTGGCCGTATAGGCCAAGGGGTAAAAATGACCGGTTTCGATGACATCTGTCTCGATCTCTTCCTCATGGATATGCAGCGCCGAGGGGATTACTCGACTGATAGGTAAGAAATTGAGGGGCATTTTTTTGGCTACCAGGAATGTCAGGGTGGGACGATCCAGCCGCACCCCGTGTGATTCCTTTAGACCCAAACCCATGCCCACGATGTTTACATCCCGAGCAAAATGGCTGTGGTGGATTTTTATCGCCTGCCTGATGATCTGCATTTTGTGATCTTCAGGAGCGATCTTTGGTTTTGAACCTATCTGGCGTGATCCCTTGTCCTTTTTTTCCCCCATTTTTCACCTCCTTACAGTGCTTTGTGGGTGATTATCAGACCAGTGGGCGGAAACGTCCACTCTCGATTACATCTAACGGCTGCTTTTCTATCTCAGCTGGTATCCTCTCTTCCTCACTGAGGCTGGAGAGCGGTACCTTCTGATCTACAAATACCGTTAGGCAAGATTGATGGGTATTCTTTCCGGCTATATATTTCTCGCCGATACCGACGCCAACAACATGCGGGCGCTGCATAATCCATTCCTGATATTTCTCAAGGACTTTTAATAGGTCAGTCGTCATCTTTCTCAACCGGTTGGAGGTGTTCCAATAATTTAAAAGTCCCTAGCGGTTACGAATGCTAAATAATCCTCAAGTGCCAGACGGTAGATACACTGGGGCATCCTACTCAAGGCCTGTTGGGATAGTACAGTGTATCTATTCATATATTCACGTGTCTCCTGGACTACCGACGGTATAGACATCCATCGATAAACTTGATTAGACTCGCGGGCGGTGAGATCGGCCCCGGAAATCAATTTCCTCATTACAGGGTTGTCCCTATGATGGTTATACGCTATGATAAAAGGCAGAGTGATAGTTTTTTCACGCATGTTCTGGCGTAAAGATTTACCAACTTTTTTTTCCGACCCCACAACATCCAGCAGATCATCCACTATCTGAAACTGAATGCCCAGGTTCAGGCCAAAATCAAAGAAATTATTTACCAGTTCATTTCTACCGCCCGCCAGAACGGCACCGGCTTCACAGCAAGCCCCAAAAAAGACGGCAGTTTTCGCGCTGATAATGTCCAGGTAGGCCTCGAGTGAAATACGTTCCTGATTAGGTTCAAGAAAAAGTAGTTGGTGGAGCTGGTTAATCTCGCCACGCACTGTGCGAATAGCTAGATCGATGAATTTGCTGACAATTCGAAGATCGGAAACCTTGTCCGCCTGCTCGAGGAAAATCGAAGTAGAGCGAGTAAATAGGTAATCACCGACCAAAATCGCCATTGCGTCGCCGTATGCAAAATTGAACGTGGGCAGGCCGCGCCGCATTTCACTACGATCGACGATATCATCATGGATCAAGGAAGCCTCGTGGATTAACTCTATCGCTGCGGCAATAGCGATTTCGCTGGCTCCAGCCGCTCTTTTATTGCCATTAATAAAGCGGGTATACTTGTTTACCAATAAAAATAGTGTGGGCCGCAGCCGCTTACCTTTGTTCTTAAAGGTCGATCCAGGCGCCAGCTCGGATCTAATCTCCGCCAATTTCTCTTCCATCGACTTTAACTCGGCCTGAACCAGAGACCTGTAAAGACGGGTCGCCATAGTTATCCTACAATGCTGATCGCTGATAATGAGTAGTGAGCATTAATCCCATCCCGACCGCCTCAAGATGGCATTTCAAAGTATTACTGTTAAATAAAAAGTGACGTCTCCCAGATAGATTGCCGACCGTCATCCAATAATACAATGTAATCACCAAGAAGATCTCCCGGTACCTATGAGCGATTTAACATGACTGATTCAAGTAAATTATTATCTATCTGAATTTAATGATATGATACAAGTTGATCAATAAGAATATTTAAGCTGCATATATTAAATATTGAGCAATTAGGACCAATCATATGATGGATATCTATTTTATAATCAAACTAACGGTACCAGCCGCCCCGCTGGGATAATTATGCTTTATTAATACTATGTATATTTGAGACAATAAGCTTTGTTTATCACTGTCCAATCACCGGCGTCTTACGCTAGGGGCCATGATCTACATAAGCGTCAGGATCCTTCCTATCAGGGTATATCACCCTAACACGCTATTACCCGGCGGCCGATCGAAAAAATGATCCGATCAATAGAACAGGGACATCGGTCCGTGGCGCGTATAAATCGAACAGTTACCAGGTCAGATTGATGCCATCACCGTAGCTTTGGTACAGGATGGATTTCCGGGAGGAAAGTAGATAGAGCTGATATTCGGCTATCAGATCCGATACTATGGCATGATTTTCAAGGGCCCCGTTTCCAGATAGTGCCGGTAGAAGTATCCTCCAGCAATATACCCCGCTGCTGCAATTGTTCCCGGATTTCGTCGGCCCGGGCCCAGTCCTCATTTTGCCGGGCGGCCTCCCGCTCAGCAATCAATGCCGTTACTTCTTCGTCCAAGGTGCTGGGGCTGAAAAATACCACTCCCAGTATTGTGTCATAACGCCCCAGGGCAGCCAGCCCTTCGCCGGCCGAGGCGCCACTCAGCCGCTCCCGGTCCAGCAGGCCGAACAGCTCGTGGGCCCAGGCAAATATCGCTCCCAAAGCCCCGGCAATGTTAAGGTCGTCGTCCAGGGCGGCGGCAACCGCTGCAGCGGGTACCGCAGGAGCCATACCTTTATGACCGGCCGGTACTTCTTCCAACCGCCGGGCCAGCTCCCGCAGCCGGTTGATGGCCTGTTGCGACTCCTGCAGACGGTCGAACGTGAAGTTGAGTTTTTTCCGGTAATGGGTAGACAGCAGGGTATAACGCACCGCCTCTGGTGAAAATCCCTTCTCCACCAGGTCCGGCAGAATGTAGAAATTCCCCAGCGATTTGCTCATCTTGCGGCCGTCGACGAACAGGTGCTCGCTGTGTAGCCACAGGTTTACGAACGGTCCCTCATGCAGGCACCGGCTTTGGGCCAGCTCGTTTTCATGGTGGGGGAATATGTTATCCACCCCGCCGCAGTGAATGTCCAGCTGCTCACCCAGGAAATGGGTGGACATGATGGAGCATTCCATATGCCAACCCGGTCGCCCCTCGCCCCAGGGCGCCGGCCAGCGGCTGTCCCGATCGGTGGGCTTGTAGCCCTTCCAGAGGGCAAAGTCCCGGGACTCCTCCTTGGCGTAATCATCGGAAGCCACCCGCTCCCCCACCACCATCTGCTCCGGGTCCAGGCGGGCCAGCCGGCCGTACTCAGGGTAGGAGGATATGTCAAAGTAGACGGAGCCGTCATCGGTAATGTAGGCCTGCCCCTGGTCGATCAGGGTCTGGATCCCGGCCACCATCTGGGGGACGAATTCGGTGGCCCTGGGCAGGTGGTCGGCCGGCAGAATATTGAGGGCCGCCAAATCCTGCTGGAATTGGGCGCTGTAGTGCCCGGTTAGTTCGGCCAGCGTCTGCCCTTCCTCAGCAGCCCGCTCGATGGTCTTGTCATCCACGTCTGTAATGTTCATCACGTGGCGTACCTGCAGCCCTGAATAGATCAAGTAACGCTTTAGCAGGTCCTCGAAAATGAATGTCCTGAAATTCCCGATGTGGGCCGTATCATAGACGGTGGGGCCACAGGTGTACAGGCGCACCACCCCTTGGTCGATGGGCTCCAGCGTTTCCAGGCGTCGGCTGAGGGTGTTGTATAGTTTCAGTGTCATCGCGGCGCACGGCCGGGCAGGGCCGCTTGGACAATTCGCTCAATCAGTCCATTAAAGTCGATCTCTACCGCCGCCGCAGCCATTGGCGTTAGGCTGTGGCTGGTCATACCCGGCAGCGTATTTAGCTCCAGGCAGAAATATTCACCCTGGGGGTTGAGCCGGAAGTCCACCCGGGCATAGTGGCGGCAGCCCAACTCGCGGTATAGCATTACGGCCGCGTTCTGGATCGCCACGGCGGTTTTCAGCGGCAGGTCCGCAGGAACGAAATAAGCGCTGCGGCCGTCACTGTACTTGCTTTCATAGTCATACAGCCCGCCCTGGGGCACGATCTCCACGATCGGCAGCGGCACGTCCTCCAGTACGCTGGCGGTCAGTTCCCGACCCGGAATGTAGGTCTCCACCAGCGCCCGGGGACCAAACTCCCCGGCCAGCATCAGGGCCTGGTCAAGATCGCCGGGGCTCTCCACCACGCTCAGCCCTACCGTGCTGCCTTCACCGTTAGGTTTGACCACCACCGGCGACCCATGCTCTTCGAGAAAGGCCGCCAGGGCCGGGAATTCATTCCAGTGAGGCCGACGTTCCTCAGGGTTCAGATCCAGCGCGACCCACGCCGGAGTTGGTATCCCAGCCCGCTCCATATATCGCTTGGACAACTGTTTGTCCATGGCCAACCGTGAAGGGGCGGACCGGGAACCGGTGTACGGCAGGCCGGCTTCCTCCAGCGCGGCCTGCACCGTGCCGTCTTCGCCGTCGCCGCCGTGTAGGGCGATAAACACCAGGTCGAACCCAGCCAGGGCCGGGATAGTGGTGGCCAGGTCGCCCTCATACACCAACGGGACCACCCGGTAGCCCAGGGTAGACAGCGCCGCCATGATGCGCTCGCCGCTCTCCATGGACACCTGGCTCTCCGAGTTCA
>JACZSB010000152.1 GCA_022574435.1 Fidelibacterota bacterium | reverse complement strand
GTGCTAGCGTCGCCCCTTGATACCGGGCCGGTAAGCCCCTGCTCAGGATCGCTTTCCTCCAGGTGCCGGACCGCCCGCCGGAAGATCGGTCCGAAAATTTTGCTGGCGTCACTGGACGCAATCCCTGATTGTTCAGCCAGTTCCTCAGCCTGCAACAGCAGAATATAAGGAAACACCGAGGCGAACATGGCCGCCAGGTGATAACTGCCTTTAGCCTCGTCATCCATGGCAAACGGCCGGGCCCCCAGCTGCTCCGCCAGGCTGAAGAGCGCCGCCGTCAATTGGTCCGGCCCGCTGATGCCCACCGGACAGCCGTTAAAAATCGCCCCGCTTTCAGCACCCCCGAAACTCATCAACGGATGAAACATGGCTATTCGTGGGCCGATGTTACGATTGGGCAGCTGGCCCGAGCAATGCACCAGTCCCAACCGGGGGTAGCTTGCAACCTGCTCCGCCAAGTCAGCCACCGCCTGATCGGGGACACTCAGGAAAGCCAGGTCGCATTCGCCCAGCTCGTGATGCCCTCCAGCCGCAGTCTCAGCGCGGCCCAGCACCTCGACCTGGTGACCGGCAGCCTCCAGGGCCTGCGCCAGCGGCCGCCCCACCCGGCCGGGACCGATCAGCTTTATTATCATGCCGCCTCCGCCGAATAAATGCCGGCCGGTGTCCTGTGTGGCCGCCCAATCACACTTCACCATCGTTGGTGACGTAGTGGCAGCCGCGGCTCTCCCGGGCCTCGCTGGCCGCAAACAAAATGGCCAGGGCGGTCTGCAGGCCGTTGCGCAGGCCGATAATATCGTCGGACAGGATTGCGGACTGGTAGAAGTCCTCCACCTCCATCTGCAACTGCCGGAGCATGGTGCGGGCTCGATGCAGTCGCTTGGGCGTGCGCACCAGCCCCACGTAATTCCACATGATATGGCGAATAGTTTCCCAGTCCTGGGCGATCAGGGCCAGGTCGATTTCCTCGTGTTCATATTCCCAATCGCCGATTTCGGGCGGCGCTATCGGCGCTGTGTCAACACACTCGCGGCCGGCCAGCTCACCAGCCGCCTGCCCCCATACCAGGCACTCCAGGAGGGCAGTGCTGGCCAGGCGGTTGGCCCCATGCACACCGGTGCAGGATACCTCGCCCACCGCCAGCAGATTATCGATGCTGGTGCGCCCTTCCAAATCCACGGCCACGCCACCGCAGCTGTAGTGCGCCGCCGGCACCACCGGGATAGGGTCGCTGGCGATATCCAGGCCAATGGACAGGCAGCGGGCATAGATTCCCGGGAAGCGCTGCTCTACCCAGCCGGCGGACTTGCCGGTTATATCCAGGTAGACGCAAGGGATCTTCTGCTCGATCATGGTCTGATGGATTCCCCGGGCCACCACATCTCGGGGCGCCAGGTTACCGTCCTGATGGAACTTTTGCATGAACTGCCGGCCGTTCCCGTCCACCAGCACCGCCCCCTCACCGCGCAACGATTCCGATATGAGGAAGCGTCCGCTTTCGTGGTATAGGGCCGTGGGATGGAACTGGATGTAATGCAGATTTGTGCACCGGGCCCCCGCTCGCCAGGCCATGGCGATGCCGTCCCCCCGAGCCTCCAACGGGTTGGTGGTGTGCAGATACAGCTGCCCCAGTCCCCCCGTGGCCAGGATCGTGCGCCGGGCGAAAACCGGTTCCACAGTGCCCGTATCCACGTTATACAGGTAGGCCCCAAAGCAGGCCGGGTTGCCGTAGGTATCCTGCAGGTCGGTGCTGTGGTGCGTGCTGGTGAGCAGCTCGATGGCGCTGCAACCTGTCAACGTCTTGATGTTGGGCTGCCGCTCCACCGCGGCCACCAGGGCGCTGGCAATGGCCTGGCCGGTTTGATCCTTGGCGTGCAAGATTCGGGGCACCGAGTGGGCCGCCTCAGCCGTTCGATGGTACTCATCGCCCGCTTCATCGGAGGAGAAGGCCACCTGGTAACGATCTATCAGCAGTTGTTGCACCAACTGCGCGCCCCGGCGGCAAAGCTGCTCCACTGCCGGCCGGTAGCAGTGCCCGGCCCCGGCCTCTATAATGTCGGCCATCAGCCGCTCGGGCGAGTCGTCCTGCCCTTTAAAAACGATCCCGCCCTGGGCATGCTCGGTATTGCCACCGGCCAGACGGTCGGTCTTGGTAAGCAACAGTACCTCACAGCCAGTGTCAGCCGCCGACAGGGCGGCGACCAGTCCGGCCAGGCCGCTGCCTATAACCAGCACGTCGGTATTCAAGCTACCAGTTCCAGGCGCAGGTCCATGCTGCGCACACTGTGAGTCAGGGCCCCAACGGATATGCCGTCCACGCCGGTGCGGGCATAAGCCGCGAAGTTCTCCAGGTTAATCCCCCCCGAGGCCTCCAGGAAAATATCCTGCCCCCGAGGATCCGCCCGTACCAGGGCCACCAGCTCCTCGACCTGAGTCGGCGTCATATTGTCCAGCAGGAAAGCGTCGGCGCCGGCCTCCAGCCCCTCCAGCAGTTGCTCCCGGTCCTCCACTTCCACTTCCACCGGCAGATCTCCATCACTCTGGCGGGCAGCAGCTACGGCCCTGGTAATCCCGCCTGCCAGCTGCAGGTGGTTATCCTTGATCAGGATTCCCGACGACAGGTCCAGCCGGTGGTTGTGCCCCCCGCCCACAGTGACGGCGTACTTCTCGAACAGCCGCAGTCCCGGCGTGGTCTTGCGGGTATCCAGCACCAGCACACCCTGGGGCTGGGCCAACTCAACAAACCGGCGGGTCAAGGTGGCGATGCCGGACAGCCGCTGCACCAGGTTCAGGGTTACCCGCTCCCGGGCCAGGATTTCCCGCGCAGGTCCCCGGACCACAGCGATCACCTCCTCCGCCGCCACGGTGGCGCCATCATCCACCTGCAAGTCCACCCGGCATTGGTCGCCCAAACAGGCCGGCAACACCTGGGCCCCGGCAAACACCAACGATTCCACAGCCTCGATTTGAGCCGTCAAATCCTGTTGGTTGCTGATAACAGCCTCAGAGGTGATGTCCCCGGCCGGTAGGTCCTCGCGCAGAAACTCCGCCATCCGGGTCGCGACCCACTCCGGCGAAAGGGTGCTAGTCTGCTCGGGATAAAACCGCAATATGGTTCCGGGAGTAGCGCCGCTGGTCGTTAACCCAGGGCCAGCATGCGTTCCAGTGGACGCAAAGCCTTCAGGCGCAACTCTTCATCCAGGGTAATTTCGGGCTGCAGGTCCCGCAGAGCCAGATAGACCTTCTCCAGGGTGATTTTTCGCATGTAGGGGCACTGGTTACAGGCGCAGCCGTCATCGGTGGGAGCCGGGATATACAGGTTATCGGGGGCCATCTTCTTCATCTGGTGCACCACCCCCTCCTCCGTGGCCACGATAAATTGGCCGCCACTGCGCGAGGTGGCAAACTTGATTATGGAAGTGGTTGAGCCGATATGGTCGGCGTGGCGCAGGATCGCCTCCTGGCACTCCGGATGGGCCAGCACCAGAGCCTCCGGATATTCAGCCTTCAGGCGCAGGATTTCCTGCTCGGAGAAGATATCGTGCACCACGCAAGTACCCTCCCACAGCAGCATATCCCGGCCGGTCTGGCGTATCAGGTAGCGGCCCAGATGTTTGTCCGGGGCAAACAGGATCGGCTGATCCGGCGGCACACTTGCTATCACCCGGGGGGCGTTGGAGGATGTGCAGATGATATCGGATAGGGCTTTGACTCCCGCCGAAGTGTTGATATAGGTGACCACCGCATGGTCGGGGTAGCGGGCGATGTGCTCGGCGAAGGCGTCCGCGGGACAGCCCTCGGCCAGTGAACAGCCGGCATCCAGGTCCGGCAGCAGCACGGTCAGTCCGGGGTTGATGATCTTGGCGGTCTCGGCCATGAAGAGCACCCCGCACAGCACGATCACATCCGCATCGGTCTGCGAGGCGATCTGGGCCAGCTTCAGACTGTCGCCCAAATAATCGGCAATATCCTGGATGTCGGGGTCCTGGTAGTAGTGGGCCAGGATCAGGGCATTGCGTTCTATTTTGAGCGCCTCGATCTCCTCGTACAGATCGATGGCCGGCGCAACGGCTTGGTTTTCAATATACATGGCGCGTCTACTCGCCCCCTAATCCATTAATCATGCTAATGTCATCATGCCAGCCGGTGTTCCAACAATGCAGAACCCAATTTACCACTTTTGGGCCGACGTTACCCATAGGTTCCGCCGCAACGGTGGCCTAGTCCCCCTCAGGCGTTCCGCGCAACTCCCGCACCACCCGCACCACCAGGGCGATAGCGGTCTCGATCTCCTCGGCAGTGGTGCTGCGTCCCAGCCCGAAACGGATGGAGGCCGCCGCCAGGTCGTCCGGCAGCCCCAGGGCCCGCAGCACATGGGACGGCTCAGCCTCCTCAGTGGTGCAAGCCGATCCGCTGCTCACGGCAATAGTTGTGAGCCTGGTGAGCAGGGCAGCCCCGTCCACATCGTCGAAGCTCAGGTTGGCGTTGCCCGCTAGCCGTTTTGCGGGGTGGCCGTTCAACCGCACCCCATCCAGCTGGGCGGTAATTCCAGCAACCAGCCGGTCCCGCAACGACAGTTGGCGCTGAGCCTCGCCGGCCAGCTCCTCCCCCGCCAATTGGCAGGCCTGGCCCAGTCCCACGATCAGCGGGGTGGGCAGAGTGCCCGATCGCCGGCCACGCTCGTGACCGCCGCCATGCAGCTGGGCCTTCAGACGTACCTGCGGGTTGCGCCGCCGCAAATACAGCGCCCCAATCCCCTTGGGACCGTACAGTTTATGTCCCGATATCGCCAGTAAGTCCATCTGCTGGGCGTTCACGTCCACCGGCATCTTCCCCACGGACTGGGCCCCATCCACAAACAGGAACACCCGCTGCTCGCGGCAGATTGCGCCCAGGGCAGCAATATCCTGGATCACACCGATTTCATTGTTGGCTTGCATGACACAGGCCAGGATAGTGTCGGCTGTAAGGGCAGCCCGCAACACATCCGGCGAGAGCAGGCCATCGCCGTCCACCCCCAGACGGGTGATCCCGAAGCCGGCCAACTCCAGTGCTCGGCAGCTGTCCAGCACCGCTCGGTGCTCAGTGGCCACGGTGACGATCTGCCGGCCCCGCTGGGCATACATCTCCGCCACCCCCTTGATGGCCAAGTTCACAGCCTCGGTGGCCCCGCTGGTGAAAACAATCTCCCCCGGCTCCGCCCCCACCAGGTCAGCCACCTGCTCCCGGGCGCGCTCCACCGCCTCACTGGCCTCCCAGCCGAACGGATGGGATTTACTGGCCGGATTGCCGAATTTCTCCGTGAAGTAGGGCCGCATGGCCTCGAAAACCCGGGGATCAAGGGGCGTTGTGGCCTGGTGGTCGAGATATATACGCTGGTTACGCATAACGGCTGCCTGGACGCTACCGTACCAAATTTACTATCGCCCGGCGGTCCGCAGGCCGGTTACTGGTGGAACATATTTGATACAGGATTTAGGGTGAGCTGCAGCCGAATGGGCACGGCGGCGGGTCAAGGGCCGGTCAGGTGACTACTCCAGGCTTTCCAATGCCACCACGGCCTCGTCCCGGATTAGCGGGTACAGGTCGGAGTCCTTATTCCAGTGCACAACTTTATCCAACAGCTTGCGGGCCTCATCGATTTGACCGAGTTGCCTGTGCGCCAGCGCCCGGTGGTAAACCAGATATGCGCTGTCCTGATCGCCCTGCTCCCCGTGCTCAATCGACGCCTGGTAGTCTCCCTGATAATATGCCACGGCGAACATGGCGCTGTGGTAGGCCTCTTGCCCTCCCTGATCGTCATCGGCCAAATCAGCGTGGAAATCCTCAATAACCTGGTGCGCGGCGGACGGATCTTCGTGGGAAATTGCCATCAAGGTTTTGACTACTACCAGCCCATTGGTGATATTGTTGAAAAAGGCGGGAATGTAGTCATAATTCCCCAGGTCGACTTCGATGGTGGCCAGCATTTCATCGGCTTTCTCCAGAGCGCCTAAGTGCCAATGGATCATCCATTTCGAATAATTCATCTGCAGGATACGCGTGGGCAGGTTTGCTTTCTTGGCCAATGCCAGCCCTTCATCAAACGACTCCAGTGCTTCCGCATACCGGCCTTCGTACATATAGGATCGTCCGATTAGCAGCATGTCCGCCAGGCGGTCGTTGTTGGTCTCTTCGAGATCCAATACCCGGCGCAAATTGTCCCGCGCCTGGTCGTATTGGCGCAAAAACAGTTGGTTAAGGGCAATTTTCCGCAGTGAGATAGTGAACTTGGCGTTACGCTCGAAAGCCTGGGCGTAGAACTCGTTGGCCTTCTCCAATTGGCCCATGGCGGTGTACAGGTCGGCCATGGAGTCGTAGGGGTTGGCCTCATCCGGGATCAGCTTAATGTACTTATCGAAGGCCTTCTCCGATTTTTTATATTCCCCTTTATTGAAATACAGGTAGCCCAGGTTATTAACGGCCGGAGCATAATTTTGGTCCAGCTTGACGGCCTTTTTCATCGCCGCCAGACTCTCACCACTGCGGTCGTTTCCATAGGCTAATCCCAACATCCAGTGCGCCCGTTTATCCTTGGGGTATTTCTCTACCAGCTGCTCCATGAGCGCAACCCGCTGATCACGATCGTCGTTTATGCCCGCCTGTTGAGCTAGTATCATCCACCGCTCACCCTCGCTGACCTGGGGCGCCAGTTCCACCGCCCGGCGCAGTAAACGCTGGCCTTCCGCGGCGGATGTAGCGGTCTGGGCAGCATACAAAAACGCCAGGGCGAACCGGGGATCCTTTTCAGTAGCTTGGGCAAAGTACTCGCGGGCTTCCAGGAGGCGTAG
>JACZSB010000151.1 GCA_022574435.1 Fidelibacterota bacterium | reverse complement strand
GTGACCTGGGAATCGACGTCGACCGCATCAAATCATGCATCCCCTGACCCACACCTCGACCACCAACCACGTTTCCCACAACAGACTTACAACAAAAATCACCGCCAAAGTGGCGCTGTCCAACTAGAAGCCTCAACCGATGAGCGAGAATTGCATTCATCGAAACCTGTCTGGCCGGCCGCCTCGTGTCACGAGGCCTTGTGTCACGAAGCTGTTTTTCGCAGTGCTATTCGTGTCGCTGGGGCTTGGTGTCTCGACGACGGACGCCGAAACAACTCGGCGTGATCTACAACCCACTAGCGCCGCGTCCGTCGATGCGGCGACCAAACGCCTGCTCGAAGACGCAGAAGATCGCCACTTCGATCGCCACTCGCTGCTCGAGGCGGCGCTAATCGCCGAGGGCGCCCACGACTGGCGCGTGTTTGACGATTGCAACGAGTGCCTCCGCCGACATCAGCGGCGGCTGCGCACGCTCGACGTCGCAGGTGCATCGCCCAAACAGCGGGCACGGATCGTACATCAGTTCATGCACGCCGAGATGTTGACCGGCGGATACAACAAGCACAGCACGAGCGTCGCCGGCGCCTTGCGAAGTGGCAGCTTCAACTGCGTTAGCTCATCGATCCTGTTTCGCTGTCTTTGCAGCGAACTTGGCCTGAAGACGAGAGTCGTGGAAACTTCGGGACACGTCTGGATGCGTATCGTCGGCCCGCAGCGATCTGCCGACCTCCAGACGGTCGATGTCCAGACGACCGTGGCTCGCTGGCAAGACGCGACCCAACGTGACCCTCAGCACAAGGTTCGAACGTCTGATGCCGCGCACAAACCGTCGAAGGCGAGGCGGCCCGGGCGCGAGGTCGGCGAGTTGGAGCTCGTGGCGATGATTTTCTACAATCGCGGCGTCGATCTGCTCCACCAACGAAATTACGTGGCGGCGGCGCGAATGAACTGCATTGCCTTGGCGCTCGATCCGCCCAACCGCTCGGCCCGGGCCAACCTGTTGGCGTCGCTCAACAATCGTTCGGTCCAACTGACGGAGCAAGAGGAGTTTGTGGCCGCTCGCGAGGTCTTGCTGCGGGGGCTCTCGGTCGACGGCCGGTACGCGTCGCTGCTCGATAACGATCTCTATTTACACCATCAGTGGATCACCTCGCTTTGTCGTAGGGTCCGTTTCGCCGAGGCCCTGGAGGTGCTCAATGCGGCCCAGAAAAGACGGGGAGAGGAGCCGTTTTTTCGCCAGACCCGCCTGCAGGTCTGCCGTCGTTGGGCCGAGCGGCTGCTGACGGAAGGATCGCTGGACGAGGCCCTCGCCCTGTTCGACTCCGAACGACATCAGGGAGTCGACGTCGAGGCGCTGCGCCAGGTCGAGTCGGACGCGATCAACGACCGCGCCGTTGAGTTAGCCGAGCAGCAACGGCTGGGCGAAGCGATCGAGCTGCTGGAGCTGGCAGCGCCGGTGAAGGTCCGGATCGCAGACGATTTGGTCACGGGCCTGACCGTCAGCCGCATGCGCCTGGGTGAGCCGGAAGCCGATGGCCGCCGCCGGCCTGTGCCGGTTCCGGGCAGCCAGTTCGATTTGCCCACCGACGATATCATTGTCGCCATCGGCCAGGAGGCTGATGTCGGCTTCGTCCGGCCATCGGACCTGGCGGTTGATCCCAGCACCAACGAGACCCAGCTGCCGGGGGTTTACGCCGGCGGAGATGTGGTGCGCGGGGCGGGCAGTCTGATCAACGCCATGGCTGATGGTAAACGGGTAGCAGAGAGCATTGGGCGCCGGGCGGGCCGGGACCATGGCGCCACAGCGCATTCATCCGAGATGCGCTTCTCACCGGCCGACTACGAGCGGCGGCTGGCTCGCCGGGAACCCGGCATCAAGTTGCCGGAACCACCCGCTGACCTGTCCATCGACCAGGTGCCGCCCACCTTCGATCAGGCCGCTGCCCAGGCCGAGGCCGACCGCTGCCTGCGGTGCGATGACTATTGCAATATCTGTGTAACCGTCTGCCCCGACCGGGCCATGCTGGCTTACCAGTCTGAACCGCTGGAAATCACCTTGCAGCGCGGTACCCACAGAGATGGTAAGATCGAGATCACGGATAGCGGCACCTTCCGCATAGTGCAGCGCCCACAGGTGCTGGTCATAGCCGACCTGTGCAACGAATGCGGCGACTGCACCACCTTTTGTCCTACCTCCGGGCAGCCGTTCCAGGATAAGCCCCGGATGTGCCTGACCGAGGCCAGCTTCGATATCGAGGATAACTGCTATTACCTGAAGGACGGCGTGATCAAACGGCGCCTCAACGGGCAGGTGGAGACGTTGACCGACGGGGATGACTACCTGGTTTATGAAACTGACAACTACCGGGCCCGGCTGGCCCGCGATACCCTGCAAGTGCTCGATGTGCAACCTAAAACGGGGGAAGCCTACCAGCTGGAGACCGACAGCGCGGCGGCCATGTACGTCTTGATGATCTCCCTTAAGGGACATTCCCTTTTCAGCAGCTGAGTTGGCTTATCGTGAGTAGTCTGCTGATCAAAAACCCCTTGCTTGTCGCCACTATGGACGATGGCCGGCGCGAATTTGCCGGCGGGCATATCCTCTGCCGGGACGGCGTACTGGAATCACTGGGCCCCGAGCCGCTGGACGTGGAGGCGGATGAGGTGATTGAGGCCCAGGGGATGCTGGTACTGCCCGGTTTCATCAATACCCATCACCACCTGTACCAGACCCTCACCAGGAACGTGCCGCTATTGCAGAACCGGTCGCTGTTCGGCTGGCTCACGGGGCACTACGAAATCTGGCGCGAGTTAACGGCTGAGGCGGTGCGGGTCAGCGCCACCACCGGCCTGCTGGAGCTGATGAAGTCCGGCGCCACCACCAGCTCCGACCATCTCTACCTTTTCCCCGCCAACTGCGGCGGTATGCTGATCGACGAGGAGATAGAGGCCGCTAAGGAGTTGGGCATTCGCTTCCATCCCACCCGGGGGTCCATGTCGTTGGGCCAAAGCCTGGGTGGCCTGCCTCCCGACGATACGGTCCAGACGGAAAAGGAGATCATGGCCGATTACGAGCGGCTGCTGGCCCGCTACCACGACGACTCACCGGGGGCCATGGTGCGGCTGGCACTGGCGCCCTGCTCGCCCTTTTCGGTGACACCGGAGCTCATGCGCCACACCGCTAAGTTTGCCCAGGCCAACGGACTGATGATGCACACCCACCTGGCCGAGACGCTGGATGAGGAACGCTTTTGCCTGCGCGAATTCGGGCAGCGGCCGCTGGACTTCGTGGACGGATTGGGCTGGCTGGCCCCTAACACCTGGTTCGCCCATGCGGTGCACCTCAACGGGGACGAGATCACCCGCCTGGGGGACGCCGGGGTGGGGGTATCACACTGTCCCACCTCCAACTTGCGCCTCGGTTCGGGGACGGCCCCCGTCAAGGAGCTACTGGAGGCCGGCGTGGCCGTCAGCCTGGCAGTGGACGGCTCGGCCTCCAACGATTCCAGTAATATATTGCTGGAGACCCGCAACGCCCTGTTGATTTCCAGGACGCGGGACGAGCAGCATTGGCTGACGGCCCGGGATACCCTGCTGATGGCCACCCGGGGTGGCGCCCGGGCTCTGGGTCGCGATGATATCGGGCAGCTGGCCACCGGCAAACGGGCCGACCTGGCCCTGTTCTCGCTGGATGGAGTGGAATACGCCGGCGGCCTGTCCGATCCGTTGGCGGCCCTGGTATTTAGTGTGCGCCTGTCGCCTGTTGATTACCTGGTAATTGATGGTAAATTGCGGATAAGGTCGGGAGTGGCGGAGGTTGATGAACCGGAGCTGGTGGGCCGGCACAACCGGATCAGCGGCGAAATGCTGGACCGGGCCGCCCGGCGGACAGGCATCGATTTCCGGCAACATGAGGACCCGGCCACCGGCCAAGCCGGGAATTAAGGTTTTAGTCATGTGGACCGGCATTAAGGATTTCCAGAACCCAACTAGCCTGGCGGCGGCCTACCAGGCGGCTCGCGCGCCGGGAAGCGCCTATATCACCGGCGGCACCTACCTGCTGGCCGAACGGCCCCCTGACGTTAGCACCCTCATAAATATCAAGCCGTTATTGGCGGCTGAATTTAGCGGCGGCGACCAGGCCTGGGAGCTGGGCGCCGGTATGACCCTGCAACAGTTGGCCTCCGGTGGTCCCGGCGTTTGGGGCGCACTGGCCTTGGCGGCAGCAAATTCCTGCGCCTCCCAAAATATCCGTAATCAACGCACCCTGGGTGGGGAGGTGGCCCGGGGCCGGACCGATTCCGACCTGCTGGTACTGCTGCACGCCCTTAAGGTGCGATTGACGCTGGCTACTCCGGATGATACCGAGGGGTCTTTGGATAGCCGGGATGATGGTGACCTGATCAGCGCCATAAAGGTTGAGCGGGAGGCGCTCTCCAAGGCCGCGGTGGAGCGATTCGCCCTGCTGCCCTCGGCTAGGCCGTTCGTGGTGGTGGCCGGGGCCTGCCACGGTGATCAATTAAACCTGGCGGCTGGCGGCGCTACCGGGCGGATCGCTTCGGCCGGCCTGGCCATCGATGGGCTGGACACGCAGGCGGTGGAGGCCGTGGCTAAGGTTTTGGCCGAGCCGTTCACCAGCGATCACCACGGCTCCCGGGAGTACAAACAGGCCCTGATCGGTACCGCTATCCGCCGGATAGGGTCACGCGTATGCTAATCAAGTTCACCCTCAACGGCCGCCCGCTGGAAGCCGACCTGGCTCCCGGCCTGACCTTGCTGGAATACTTGCGGAAGCGGCGGCTTTACAGCCTTAAATACGGCTGCGACCAGGGTGAATGCGGCGCTTGCGCTGTGCTGGTGGACGGCCGGTCCCAAAACGCCTGCCTGCTGCTGATGCCCATGCTGGCCGGCAGGGAGGTGGATACGGTGGAAGGGTTGACTGCCAGTGGTGAGGCGCTGAAAACCCAGGAGAGCTTCATTGGCGCCGGGGCCATCCAGTGCGGCTACTGCACACCGGGGATGATTATATCGCTGGTGGCGCTACAACGGGAAAAGCAAACCGCGTCGGAGGTGGAAATCCGCACCGCGCTGGCGGGCAACCTGTGCCGCTGCACCGGCTACGTGAAACCGGTGGACGCCGCCCGGCAGTTGGTGGGCGAGCCATGACCGCAGACTTGAAATACGTTGGCAAGAAGACTCCCCGGGTGGATGGGCCGCCCCTGGCCCGGGGCAAGCCGGTATTCACCGATGATATCGACCTGCCGGACATGCTCTACCTGAAAATATTGCGCTCGCCCCACGCCCACGCCCGGATCAAACGTATCGACCCCGCGCTGGCCCTGGCCATGGAGGGTGTGCAGCTGGTCCTGACCCACCGGGATTTCCCGCCCCGTTATTATACCACTGCCGGGCAGGGCTACCCCGAGCCTTCGCCCCGGGATACGCTGGTGTTGGGGGAGCGGGTGCGCTACGTGGGTGATCGGGTGGCCGTGGTGGCCGCCGACTCGCTTGAAATCGCCGTGGCCGCCCTGGAGGCCGTGCAGGTGGAGTATGAAACGCTGCCGGCGGTTTTCGACCCCTGGGAGGCGCTGACCGGCAAAATCGTCATCCATCCCGAGGAGGGCGCCAGTGGGATTCACGATGCCGGTCACAACATAGCCTCCCATCTCGAGGCTCAGGTGGGGAATGTGGAGCAGGCGCTCAGCCAGGCGGCGCACGTTTTCGAGGGGCGCTACCAAACACCCTACGCCCAACAAGCGCACATAGAGCCGCATATCACCATTACCTGGCTGGACGAGAACGACCGGGTGGTGATCCGCACCTCCACCCAGGTGCCGTTCCACGTCCGGCGGATTGTGGCGGAGGTGCTGGACATTCCCGTGTCACGCATTCGGGTCATCAAGCCGCGCATCGGCGGCGGCTTCGGCAGCAAGCAGGAAATCCTGATGGAGGAACTATGCGCCGCCGTTACCTTAAAAACCGGCCGGCCCGCCCGCTTGGAGCTGACCCGGGAGGAAGAATTTTACGCCGCCAGAGCCAGGCATCCGCAAATAATTGACCTGCGGCTGGGTCTGACGAAAGATTATAATTTCAGCGCCCTGGACATCACCATACTGGAAAATAGCGGGGCTTACGGGACCCACTCCCTGACCGTCATGTCGGTGACCGCCCTGCGCACCCTTTCCATGTATCGGGTACCCCATGCGCGCGCCCGAGCCCGGGCGGTGTACACCAACCTGCCGGTGGCCGGCGCTTACCGGGGCTATGGTGGTCCGCAAGGCTGTTTCGCACTGGAGGTGCTGTTGGATGAGGCCGCCGCCGGGTTAGGCCTGGATCCGTTGGAGCTGCGCCGGCGCAACCTGCTGGAGGAAGGGGACAGCGTACCAATTGCCACCTCCCTGGGGGAGGGGCAAGAGGGCTACCCCATGACCATCCACTCCACCGGTTTCCGCCGCTGCCTTGACGAGGGGGCCAAACTGATTGGCTGGGCGGACCGTCCCACCAAACAGGAGGGTACCATTCGCCGGGGGGTGGGGATGGCGGCGGCCACCATGGGTTCGGGCATCGCCGGCATCGACATGGCGGCGGCCTACATTAAAATGAACGAGGACGGCAGCTTCAATCTCTTGGTAGGGGCTACGGATTTGGGCACCGGCTCCGATACCGCCCTGGCCCAGATTGCCGCTGAAGTGCTGACGATCCCGGTGGATAAGATCCTGATGTACTCCTCCGACACCGACTTTACCCCCTTCGATACCGGCGCCTATGCCTCCAGCACCACCTACGTTTCCGGCGGAGCAGTGAAGATAGTGGCCGAAAAGGTCAAGCGGCAGATATTGGAGCATGGCAAGTCGTTACT
>JACZSB010000150.1 GCA_022574435.1 Fidelibacterota bacterium | reverse complement strand
GTTGCAGTCGGGGGCTTGACCCTGGTGGCGGCCAACCGCTCCGTGGTGGAACGTATCGGTAAGATGTATCCCACCCTGGAGGCGTACTGCACTCTATATGATTTACGTAAAATCCGGGTGGGCATCTCAGGCGCTATTTATAAATCCGGATATTACTTGACCACTCCGGTATCCAGGGTGAGCGATTTGATCACCCTGGCCGGTGCTCCGTTGATCAGCGCCGCCCTGGATAAGGTGGTGATCGAGAGGCTGGATGGGGAGCATATTAACTGTGATCTGACCCGGTTCTATCACGAGGGGGACATCAGCCAGAACCCTGTCTTACGAGGGGGTGATCGGGTGATACTGCCTTTCATGCAACCCGGGGCAAACGGGAACACCGGTATGCGCCAGGTGATTGTGATAGGGGAAATAAAAAAGCCGGGTGCATTTATTTACCAGCCAGGGCTGAAGGTGATCGATTATATAGCCATGGCAGGGGGGCCCACCACCTTTAGTTCCCTTGCCAGTATCAAAGTGTTGCGAGCTGATGGTCAAGAAGCGACAGGTCCCCAAGCAGAAATTCAGGCGGGTGATATCGTGCATGTTCAGCGCTCCCTGAGATACATCCTGGTCGGGAATACCGGTTATATGCAGGGGGTATTGGTGGGTCTGAACATGTATTTGGCATATTTAGCCACGAAACGCTGACGATGATTTGGCGGGCCTCTGATTACTCTCCCGGTGCATGGAAAATCTACTAGCAGTTATCAGGATTTGAATATGACAACAAGTGTGAGTTTGGCTACAACACATCCTGCGGTGCACTATCTTGGTGTTCTATACCGGAGGCGGAGGTTTATTGCCAGAACTGTATTATTCTCAACGATTTTAGTGGCCGGTTACAGCCTGATCATGCCCAAAACTTTCAAAAGTGAAGCTGTCATCGTTCCGACCAAGGATGCCTCTACGATGAGCGTGTTGGATGCTGTTTCCGGCGGCCTGCTTGGTATGGGATTGGGCCGGGGGACAACGGAAATATTATTATTAAAGGCCCTGTTGGAGAGCAGGACTCTCCGTGATAATATTGTCCGACAATTTAACCTGCAAGAGGTATACCAAGCCCCCAATTTAGACGAAGCGGTTATCACGCTGTCCGGCAAGATCACCGTTACTCTCACCGCAGACAACACCCTGCGAGTCGCTTTCCGGCACGCCACCGGCTATTTTTCATTTAATGAGGACAAAGAGTTGGTAATTCGCAGCTTCGTACGGGATGTGGCTCAGGGAATTATTCTGCAGCTGGACTCTCTGAACAGGAAAACGCAAGGGGTGGAGGCTAGAAACTATCGCGAATTTATTGAACAACGACGTGCCACCACTGAAGGGGAATTAGCTGAGTTGGAAGACAGCCTGGCCCGATTCCAAACAATCCATCACGTTACCGTAGTGGATCAACAGATTCAGGCTACTTATCAAGCTGCGGCTATCCTGGAGGCCGAGCTGATCAAGCAAGAGTTGGAGTTTGCCATCACAAAGGCCAAATTGGGTATCAATAATCCGATTGTGGCCAGTTTACGCGAAGGATTGGATGCCGCGGGGAAGGCCTTTGAACGCAGTTTCGGCGGCAGAGGAACCGAGAAAAGATATATGCTGGGCTATGATCGGAACCTGCCGGACTTGATGAAGGAATATTTACGATTGGTCCGGGATATCAAGATTCAAACGGAAATATTTGCTTTTATAACTTCAAAATTTGAGGAATCCAGGCTAAGAGAGGCGCAGGATATCCCCACTATTAATATCCTGGATTATCCCGCAGTGCCCGAGATCCGCGCGGCGCCCCATCGGAGCGTATTAGTAATCACCGCCGGGGTGCTGATGACAATTCTGGCGGTGCTGCTCAGTTTCGTATTGGAAGCCATTGACCGGGTTAGATTGGAGCATCCGGAACAATTTCAGGCTTTACGTGGATCCGATGTCAAAGTTTCAGTACAAACTAAAAGGCGAGAATGAGTAGCCGCCTGGCGGAGGCTGTCCGGAATAGACTAGACCTCTTTGTTTCTCTGGGCTGTGGGGTATTGCTCTGTGTACTGGTTAGTGGCGGTGAAAATCCGGTGCTCTTGGCTTTATCACTAACAATTTATTTATTCACCGCCCTGGTATTGCTGAAAAACGCTGGTGGGTTTACGGTGACCCCCGCGCTTATGTTCTATCTTCTGTTTACCATTTTAATTTATATCTCGGGATTAGGATTTTTCTTCACTGATGGTGTGGAATCTATCTACGGCGGAGGTGTCCGCAATTATACTTTTTATCTGGCCATACACGGAGGGATCCTAACGCTGGCTCTTGGGACAATCATGGCAACAATATCTTTCAACTTCCGGCCAACATTGGAGTTGCTTAGATTTAGAGATCTGACCTGGAATGACTATCACCGGGAGCCGGGATATATAATAACTCTGGTGCTGCTAGGAATCCTCGCACTTTCAGCAACGGCGTTTTTTATTCAACAGAGAGGATTTATCCCCATAATAGAGATTCTCCGAGCTCAAGGGCAAAGTAACATCTATGAACTTGCCGGCCAGTCCAGGGCTCTTTTCTCCCGCTTCGGTAAAGGAGCGGGCACCTATCTATATGGGGGGTATTTCCAACAATTCTATTTAGTGATCCTCCCCTTTTTGACATTGGTCATAGCCGCCAAATATCTCCATCAGCGTAAAAAAATCATCCTATCGCTCTGGTTGGTAGCGGGCGTAGTCAGTGGATTTTTTCTGGTCATGTCTCTGCAGCGCTGGCCACTGATGTTTTTTATCATCCTGAATTATATCCTGTATACCAGCTATTCATCGCGGATAAAAGCAACGCATTCCATATTCTTTATACTTGTAGCTATAAGTCTGTTTGGTCTGCTGACCTACATTCGGGGCATAACCGAATTTGAAGTCCTACTGGTGTGGCTCAAAAACCGGATTTTTCGCACACAGTCGGAGGCATTTTACGCTATTTTTGAGATGTTCCCGGACCATTTCGCCTTTTTTGGTGGCAGTGGGGTGCTCCGAGATTTGAAGGGAGTCCTGCCGGGTCCGGATGCCGGCTTTTCCAGGTGGATGTTTGACGCTCTATATCGAGTCTATGGGAATGGCACCGCCCCGACAATCTTTTGGGGACAGCTGTACGCCGATTTCAACTTACTCGGAGTATGGATTGGTTCGATGGCCGCAGGATTTGTTATGCAGACGGTTTTTATCATCTACCTGCGCAGTAAAAAAGTTTTGCTTCATCTGGTTATTTTTACCATGCTGACAATGGCTTTGGCCGAACTAGCCGTATCCAACCTAATGATAATAATATTCCAGTTCGGTATGATCACTCTCTTCCTGCTGGTGGTTTCATTGAATATTGGGGGCTGGATTTTCTCCACGAGAGGATTAGCAACCGTCGTGATTCAAAGGAATCACTAAGTGATAATCTACACCCAATATTCAGTTTCTCAAAAATTTCGTATCCTCAGAACTTTTCTGCGTGCCCTTAAAGTTACACTTCTCTGCCGATCCGGTATCCAGCTGAACGTGTTCCAACCGGGCGATCCTCCCGGATTCTCAATCTGCCATGTCGGAAGGCAATCAGGCAGTCGCATGTTGGCTTTGGGGCCAATGTTTATACGCTTGAAAGACAAGCACCGACTAGAGCAAGACCGGTGATGTTCTTAAGTACCAAGCCGGATTACCGTGGAACAGTAGATGCAATACAGCCTCAGTATCATCATTCCCTGCTATAATGAAGAGAAAACTTTATTCTAGTGTGCTGAAGGGCTTCGGCGGATTTCTGATGAGCAGGTTAGTTTGGAAATCATCATCGTCGATGATGGATCAACCGATAAATCCCTTGTAATTGCGCAAGAGTTGGCCCGGCAACACCCGAATGTGACAGTCATCAGCTGGGAGATAAACCAAGGCAAAGGCGCTGCCTTGCGGGCAGGATATCTGGCAGCTGCGGGGGATTTCGTGGCGGTGCAGGATGCGGATCTGGAATACGATCCCGGAGATTTGAGGAAGCTCCTGGATCCTTTGATGGCTGGTAATGCTGATGTTGTGCTGGGCTCAAGATTTACTTCGGTGGGTGCGCATAGGGTGCTGTATTTCTGGCATTACCTGGGTAATAGGTTACTCACTTTTATTTCTAATATGTTCACAGATCTTAACCTCACAGATATGGAAACCTGCTATAAAGTCTTCACCCGGGAAGTGATTAAAAATATCAAGATTGAAGAAAACCGGTTCGGTTTTGAGCCGGAAATAGTTGCCAAAATCGCCCATCAGAGATTGCGCATATATGAGATGGGGATTTCCTATAGCGGTCGGACATATGAAGAGGGCAAGAAAATCGGTTTTAAGGATGGGTTGCGCTTTATATTGTATAGTCCGGTACAATGCGCATAAAGCACCCCTGCCTTTGCAATTTATGGTCTATTGAGGCATCGGGAGCCTCTCGGCGCTGGTTAATTACCTGGTTTTTGTGCAGCTCTATTATGCCTCTGTCGGCATCCGGTATGCCGCGCCCATCGCCTTTATTACCGCAGCAGCCACAAATTACATCTTGTCCATTGCCATTCTTTTCAGGCACAAGGCCAGGTGGAACTCAGCCTGGGAGGTTGTAATCTACGCGGGGCTGGTAATTACGGTGGGGGCGCTTGATCTGGCGATAACCGCAGGGCTGTATCAATTAGATTATACAGCCGAAAGCGCCAAGATTGGGGCTACCCTAATGGGGTTGCTATTTAATTTCGCCGGTCGACGTTTTATCGTTTTCCCCGAGCCGGCCAGTGGGCCGTGGAAGCCTTCGAGGTGATGCACCGCAAAGGGATGGCCGAAGGATATGGCCATCACTGATGATCCGGCAGAATTTTGGTTGATACTAAAAAGATAAATATTCGGAATCCTCCTTTTTGATGAGCGCAATCTGGCGAGAAATAGCAATATTTTCTGTGGTGACGGCCGTTTTGGTAGCGTTTTTCATTCCTGATATTCCGGCTGCTAGATATAGCTACGATGAATCCGATTATATGTACGCTGTGTCACGGGGTTTCTTCGCTAATTATCTGGATGAGCACTCGATTCCTCTATCAGTATTTTTAGGTAAAGGTACCAGGGAGGGAATGCAGGCTGGGACGCGGCAGGAATTATCCGACTTTATTCGGGCCAGCGATGATATCACCTTCTACCGACATTACCATGCGCCGCTCTATTATTATTGGCTGACCTTGACCGGCGCCTTCCTAGGCCGGAGTGAAGTGATCATGCGTAGCGCCTCGTTTGTAATCCTCTTGCTGGGTGCTGGTGCGGTGTATTTTATCTGCCTGGTCCTGGCCCGGGAAAATCGCCATCTGGCAGCCCTGATCGGGGTCACGTTCTTACTTTTAAGCCCGGTTAACATCCAGACAGCCATGAAAATAACCCCCCATGGCCTGTATGCCGTAGTGACAGCCGGGAGCCTATTCTTCCTCGCTCAACTGCTGGCTGGCGGAGGGATCAAGTATTGGAATCTGGGCCTGATTTCATTGGCCACGGCCCTACTGACATTAGAGTTTGCTCCCCTGCTGTTCATGACTTATGTAATCTTGGTGTGGCGGCAACGGCAAGATATCCTTGCTGGAATTGGACAACGTTCATGGCAGAAACCGATAGTCAGATCACTGGCTATTATTGGGGCAGGATTATTTTTGATCTGGCCGGGAGGAATTCTAAAACTGACCTTGTTGAAAAATTACCTGTTTTTTACTTACTTTACGTTGGTTCGAGGTTCAGCTTATGGTAATGCGACGTTGCTTGAAGTTTGGTGGCAGCGGATCGGGAGTTCTCCCCTTGAGTTTGTGGTTATCGGTGCAGGCCTGTCCGTCACAGCAATCTTTTTTTTCAAGCGAAAGGGCAATCCCGGGTTAATTCCATTCTTGATCTATGCGGCTTTAATTTTTTTAGTTACTTTTTCGACTCGACCGTCTTTAAGCCAATAAATTATTTTAGAATGTTTTTTAGCTAATTCGTGGTCATGAGTTACTATAATAATTGTCTTTCCCTTCTTATTTAGTTTTTCTAAAAAATTCATAACCATTTCTCCCGTTTTTGTATCTAAGTTTCCGGTGGGTTCGTCAGCCAAAATAACCTCAGGATCATTCGCCAACGACCTTGCAATAGCAACTCTTTGTTGCTGACCTCCAGAAAGCTGATTTGGATAATGGTCCATTCTATCACTCAAATCCACTAAGTTCAAGAGCTCCTCTGCTTTCTTTTCCCTTCCTTTTTTTGCAACCCCTTGAAATAACATTGGGAGCATGATATTTTCTTTAGCAGTTAAATTAGGAATTAAATTAAAACTCTGAAAGATAAAACCTATTTTTTTACCTCTTATTTGTTCCAATTCGGACTCTGTCAGATGAGATATGTCATGTTTATCTAGATAAATTTCTCCTTTTGTTGGAAGATCTAAAGAACCTATCAAATTCATACCAGTGCTTTTTCCAGACCCAGAAGGCCCCATAATGGAGACAAAATCTCCTTTTTCAATAGAAATATTTACACCATCCAAAGCCTTCACAGTATTATCTCCCATTTCGTAATATTTTGCTACATTTTGTAGTTTTATGATTTCTGTCATGCAAATATGCTCGTAATAAGGTTTAAAAACCTTCTTCTTAAATTGTTTATATGATAATTCCAGTTAGATGTTTTGGATGTGGCAAGCCGATTGGTCATCTTTGGGAAGAGTACAAAAAACGTTCTGATGAGGGAGAGGACAAAGGCGAAATCATGGATGAATTAGGCTTAGATAGATATTGTTGCAGAGCAGCAATGCTTGGCCATGCAGACATGCTTCCAGAGATTAGTAAG
>JACZSB010000149.1 GCA_022574435.1 Fidelibacterota bacterium | reverse complement strand
CCGCGCCCACCACGGCATCAATGGTGCGATTGCCCGTTACCCGGAACAGTCCGCGAATGACCGGGGTCTGCCCAATATAGACCAGCAGCCTGCGCAGCTCCGGCTGGAACAGGATCACGAAAGCCACCACCCACACGGTCTGCACGGTGCGCATCAACCAGGACAGGGCGTTCATGTTGAGCAAGCGGGCCACCAGGGTGATGATCACCAGCAGCACCAGCCCCACCAGCATCTGCCCCGCCCGGGTTCCCTGGAAATAGCGGTAGAGGGTGTAGAAAATCCACGACACGATCAGGATGTCCAGCAGGTCGAAAATTGAAATGGGCAGAAAGCCGATGTGGAACAGGGGGTTCATGCGGAGGCGTCCAGCTCCTGGAATACGGCCCGTGACTTCAGCGCCGGCAGAACATCGTGGACCCGCAGAATATCGGCCCCGTTGGCCATGGCGATGGTCCCGGCGGCAATACTTTCCTCCAACCGATCCTGGGGGGTTTCACCTAGCGGATTCTGCAAAAAGGATTTGCGCGAAACTCCCACCATCACCGGGCGGCCGAATATCTTAAATTCCCTTAGCCGCCGCAGAATTTCGTAATTATCGGAACGCCGCTTGCCGAATCCTATGCCCGGGTCCAGGATCAGCCGGCGCTCATCGATCCCGGCCTTAACCGCCACCACCAGCCGCTCCTCAAAGAAGCGATGCAACTCGTCCATCAACAGGTCGTAGTGCGGGCTGTCCTGCATGGTCCCGGGCAACCCCTGCATGTGCATGATAATATAGGGGCACCCGGCCGTGGCCACTACTTCCAACAGGCCCGGATCGTGGCGTCCGGCACTGACATCGTTCACCATCGTTGCGCCCGCCTGCAGCGCCTCGTAGGCTACCGTGGCCTTCATGGTATCGATGGAAATCGGCACAGCGGTTTTCTCCCGCAGAGCCGCGACTACCGGGACCACCCGGCGCAGCTCCTCCTCCTGGGCCACCGAGTCCGATCCCGGCCGGGTGGATTCACCGCCTATGTCGATTATATCCGCCCCGGACTGGGCCATGGCTTGCCCTTGCTTCACGGCCGCCGGCAAAGCCAGAAAGCGCCCTCCATCGCTGAACGAATCTTTCGTGACGTTGAGGATGCCCATTATGAGCGGATAATGCTCGCGGCCGGTAGTGAGGATGTCGAGGGGAGCGGATAAGTCACCTCTGCCATTCGCCACATTGCCCAAGAATTGCTGCAGTTGCCGGGAAACTTTTTTCAGGCCGAACGGCTGGGCTTTGAGCTTGCGCGCCAGTGTGGCCAACTGCCTGCGATTGCCCATCAGAATAACGTCGCCCGGCTCCGAATCACCCAGGATGACGGTCCGGCTGGTGGCGCACTCTCCACCGACGCTGAGCATTTCCTGCTTAAGGATGTTGGCGGCGGGAGAAGGCAGGTTTCGCAGACGCAGCAGGTGGGCGAACGATTTGGGGGCCATGATCCCGAAGCCCCCCTCATCCACATTTATGGACTCGAATTCTCTGGCCAGGTCCGCGGAGGACTGGGTGATTATTTCCCGAATCGCGGCCACTGAAGGACTCAGTCGTCGAGCTTTTTTGTGACCGAGCCTTTGGTGCTGGGGGATCTCTTTTTGCGCCGGCGGCTGCCTCCGGTTTTATTTTTCTTACTGGTGGTCTGGTTACCGTTGCTGGAAACCTTCAGGAGCGGCTTACCGTCAAATAGGCGCGGCAAATCCTCGCCATGGATGGTCTCGTACTTGAGCAGGGCCTCACCCAACAGATGCAGCCTATCGAGGTGCTTGATTATCAACTTATGGGCCCGCTCCGCCGCTTCACGGATAATGGCTTTGATCTCATTATCTATACCCCGGGCCGTCTCTTCGCTAACATTCTTAGCCTGCTGGATCTCCCGGCCAAGGAACAGTTCCTGATCGGTCTTACCCAGGGTAGTGGAACCTATTTTATCGCTCATACCCCATTCCACCACCATCCTGCGAGCCAATTCGGTAGCCAATTCCAAATCGTTAGCGGCGCCGGTGGTCATATCCTTGAATATTATCATCTCCGCCGCCCGGCCGCCCATGAGCACATCCAGCCGCCCCCGGATATAAGTCCGTGAATAGCTGTGCTTATCATCGATGGGTACCTGGGCGGTGAGGCCCAGGGACTGACCCCGGGGTATGATGGTGATCTTATGTAGTGGATCGGCCTGTTCGGTGTGGTAGGCCACCACAGCATGGCCGGACTCGTGGAAGGCGGTGGTGCGCCGCTCCTCTTCGGACAGGATCACGCTTTTGCGCTCCACTCCCATCATCACCTTATCCTTGGCTTCCTCGATGTCCTCCATCGATACTTTGTCTTTATCCTTCCGGGCGGCCAGGAGCGCGGCCTCATTGACCAGGTTGGCCAGGTCAGCCCCCACCAGCCCGGGCGTAGCGCGAGCCAGGATGTTCAGGTCTACGTCTTTATCCAACGGCATGTTCTTGGTGTGTACTTTGAGGATCCCTTCGCGACCCCTCCGGCCAGGGATATCAACCACGATCTGGCGGTCGAACCGGCCGGGCCGCAACAGGGCCTTATCCAGGACGTCCGGGCGATTGGTGGACGCCAACAGGATCACACCGGTATCGTTATCGAAGCCATCCATTTCCACCAGCAACTGATTCAGGGTCTGTTCACGCTCGTCATGCCCACCGCCCAAGCCGGCGCCCCGGGTGCGCCCCACGGCGTCGATCTCATCAATGAAAATAATTGACGGAGCGCTCTTTTTGCCCTGTTCGAACAGATCTCGCACCCGGCTGGCGCCCACACCCACAAACATTTCCACGAAATCGGCCCCCGACAGGCTATAGAAGGGAACTTCCGCTTCACCGGCCACCGCCCGGGCAAGCAGGGTTTTGCCTGTTCCGGGCGGGCCCAACAACAAAGCTCCCTTGGGAATCTTGCCGCCCAATCGGGAGAATCTATCGGGATTTTTCAGGAACTCGATGATCTCTTGCAACTCGGCCTTAGCTTCATCGGCGCCGGCCACATCGTCAAAGGTCACCTTGGAGAACTCAGGAGAAATCAGCTTGGCCTTGCTTTTGCCAAAATTGAAGATGTTGCCCTGGCCGCCCATACCGCCTTGCATGCGACGCATGATAAAAAACCAGAAGAATACTATCAGCACGATGGGCCAGGCGCTCCACAGATAATCAAACCAGCCCGGATTCTTATCACGGAATTCGAACACCAGCCCGTGGGCCTGCCATTGCTTGACTATGTCGCTGTCTATATAGGGCAGGGTGGTTTGGAATTCGCGGTAAACCCGTGTCTGCCCGTTAAAATTGGTTTCCTCCACGGGATCGCGGAACTTACCACGGAACTGTTGGCCATCGATCACGGCCGACTCCACCTGTCCGGCCTTGATGTATTGCTCCAGCTCAGTAAAATTGGCTTTCTTGACACTCCCCTCCGACGAGAAAATGGAGGCCAATAGAAATGCCACCAGTATAATGGCCAGCCAGCCCAGGGAGGTTTTGAGGGCCCGGCCCATCTGAAACCCAGCGTTGGGCTGGCCCTCGGGTGAGCCTGACCGGCCGCCAGGACGCCGGGGAGTATTGCCTGCCCGGCCTTTACCCTTGGCCTGGCGGACAGTCTTGCCCGGGCGCGCCGGACGTTTCTTGGAAGAGCTATTGGTATTTTTGCGCGAATCTTCCGTCGACATTTCAGTTCTCCTTGAAAGCATAGATGGGACCCAGCCCACGGAGCTTCTGATCCACATCCAAGCCGTAGCCAACCACAAATCTATCCGGGATGTTAAACCCCACGTAATCGAGGGGAAAGTCCAATTTCGCCACCTCATCCTTCAACAATAATGAAATAAAGGTCACCGACGTGGGACCCGCCTCCTGCATGCGGTTCCGCAGGAACTTGATAGTCAGGCCGGTGTCGACGATATCCTCTACCACGATCACATCCCTTCCGGTAATATCGGCGCTGATATCTTTCAATAGCCGTACTGTCCCGGTGGAGGCCGTATCGCTGCCATAGGATGAAATCTTAATAAAGTCCACCTCAAAGTCGATGTCCAAGGCCCGCACCAGGTCCGCCATAAATATAAACGATCCGTTCAGCACCCCGATCAGAATGGGGCATTTGCCCCGGAACCGCTCGGATAGCTGGGCCGCCATATCCTCCACTGCCTGCCGGATCTGGTCGCGCGACAGCAACAGTTCTAAGGACTGGCCGGCAAATTTGCTGGAATCCGGCACCGTGATTTCTGGCGGGTCTAGCTGTGCCAGGTGATACTCCAGCCTGCTGAGAAGTAGCGTTGCCGGGGCACCGCCAAACCGGGCACCCAGAGGGCTCGATTCCCCGGACCCGCCACCACCGGCCAATGGTTTTTTTCCAGGCGGCTCAGGCGGGCATCCACGAAAATATCACTCACCAGTTTATGCCCTGCGCCATGACCAAATTTAACCCTGTCACCCACCTGCCAGGTACGAACCTGCAAACCGGGGGGTAATGCTTGGTAACCGTTGCCTACAGTCACTTCCAACGCATGCCGGCCCCAGATAGTTGTACCCACCAGCAGCTGACATGGTTCCGGGCCGCGTTCAGCCCCCGTTCGATAGTAAATCAGACTATGGCGGTCCCGCAGCACCTGTACATTGGGAGTTAGATCAAAAACCTTGCCGACCACAGAAAACTGGACAAAGTTGCGGAATGTCTGCCAGTGTGGCTTGCTCAGACGAACGGTAATGCCCAAGTGGCGCTCTACTAATCCCGACACTGCCAGCGTGAAGCTGTCCTTTTCCACAGCCCTTAAAACCGCCCAGGGGACTTCACAGGTCCCGGGTAAATCCCCTGCTGTGGCCCGGCTCACCACCCGGTGGGCCAGACCGGCACAGGCGGCTTCATAGCGCCGGGCCAGGCGCGAAAGATTTAACAGGGCAGCGATGGCGGCCGGCTCCCGGGCCAGGAATCCCTCCGATAGGTCTTGCCGAAGCCGGTTACGCAGGAAGCGCCGATCGTTATTGGAAGGATCTTCCCACCACACCAGGGCCTGCGCCTCAGCCCAACGCCGAAGTTGATCGCGGCTAAAATCCAGCAACGGCCGCAGGATCAGTCCCCGTCGTGGGCGAATGCCGGCCAGAGCAAGCAGGCCCGACCGCTGCCGCAGGCGCATCAGCACCGTCTCAACCTGATCACCGGCATGATGGCCAGTGAGTATCCAGCGGGCGCCGGTTTCAGCGGCCAGTAGTTCCAGAGCGGCATAGCGCTCCCGGCGGGCCCAGGCCTCAACCGATTCCTGATGGCGCTCGCGGGGATCCAGGTGCACCACATGCAGCGGCAGGTCCAGTTGGGCGGCCACCCGGCGGCAATGTGCTTCGTCCCGGCCCGAATCTTCCCGCAGATGGTGATTCACGTGAGCCAGGGTAATGGAAAGCCGCTGCCCGCTGCGCAATTGAGCCAGGCTGGCCGCCAGCACGCTGGAGTCCAGGCCACCGGAGTAGGCCACCAACAGGTGAGTACCTGCCAGTGCGATTTTTTCGCGCTGGAAGAAAGCCAGCAGCAGCTCGGGATGATATTTACAGGCGGGAGGCATTTTATCGTCTCCGGCTGGATATTACGATTGCGGCGGGTCGGAGACAATCCCGCTGACCGGCATGATCACCTCCAACACCTGCAAGGCAACCTTATAGCGGTTAAAGGGGGGCATGATATACACCCCCTGGGCGTGCTGTCGAATCTCCAGGAGCATCTCCTGGGCAATGACGATCCCTTCGGCCCCGCCGTTATCGCCGGCCTTATACATACGCTCCCGGATGGCATCGGGTATGGTCATGCCCGGAACCTCGTTATGGAGGAATTCGGCGTTGCGGTAAGAGGCCAGCGGCAGAATGCCGGCAAGTACCGGCCGCTTCAGGTGCTCAACGCTTTTGAGGAAGCGGCGCAACAGCTCGTGGTCATAGATAGGCTGGGTCATGATGTATTCGGCGCCGAATTCAATTTTTCGCTCCAGGCGGTCCATCTGGCTTTCAATACGTTTACGAACTTCGTCTTCGGCCATTTGGTTACGGGCTTGTAACCGCTCAACCACTGCTTCTACCGGGGAGTCGGTGGTCCACACTTCATCCACTAAGGAATCCCAACCGGCTTCGAATAGCAGCGCCGCCTCAACCACCACCACTTGAACGCCGTCGTTTCGCAAAGACTGGATCCGGTCCTCCACCATTCGCGCCATTCGCGGGTGCATGATCGCGTTGAGCTTAGCCAGTTGCTGCGGATCGGAGAAAACGATTGCGCCGAGTTTCCGCCGGTCTATCTCGCGGCTGGGTTGGAGTATTTCTTCGCCGAAGGTGGCGACTACCTGGTGCCAGCTGTCTGAGTTGGGGGCATACGCTTCATGACCAAGTTGGTCGGCGTTGATTAACACCGCCCCCAGTTGCTGCAACAGTCTTGCTGCTTCGCTTTTACCTGTACCGATACCCCCGGTCAGCCCTATGACCAACATGAGCCGTAGTTTACCAACCCTCCCTGCCGGGTGAGGCCAAGCCGTCTATCTCGCTCATGCACACCATTCAATGGTGTAACGCCTGAGTCATTCTACCAACGTGGCATGGGATGGTCAACATCTATCACCGGAGGAACAGAACTCGGAATCCGGAATCCCCGGAAGCCAATGTGGGGTTACTTACAACAGGTCTACCGACGGGGGATCTCGCCCAGGGATTTCGCCCGGAAGACGCAGCCAGTTTCTAACCCCTCCCCAGACCGCTTCACATTATGCTGATTTCCCGCCACTTGGAACAATAGGTCTCTTCCAAGCCGCGGAACATCGTCTGATACTCTTCGCTCTGGATGGGATTGGTGGTCATGATTACCGCGTCTTCCCGTTTG
>JACZSB010000148.1 GCA_022574435.1 Fidelibacterota bacterium | reverse complement strand
AGGTATTGATGGTTCGCGGCCCTGTCTGCCAATGAGCCAGCTGTTTGGAAATCAACGAGTTAAATCCCATGTCCGGGGCGCGCACGGCCTGCTTGGCCAGGGCCTGTCCGGCGGGGATTGCGAAAGGGACCTGTTTTGATGAAGCGATTTATACTGGTGGCCTTCTGCGGCCTAATGTTCTCCGGAGCCTTGTCCGGGCAAAGTTCGGCCTCGGCCATTTTCCTTTTGATCGCCCCCGGCGCAGCCGCCGGAGGCACGGGTGAGGCACACGTAGCCGCCTCACCGGACGCCTATTCCAGCTATTGGAACCCCGCCACCCTTGCCTTTCTTCCCCAAAATGAAGTGGTCTACCAGTATTCGCCCTGGCTGCCAGGCCTGGCCAGCGATATCCGGTATAACTTTTTCGGCCTGGGCTATAACTTGCCGGGGATCGGTACTTTTGGGGCTCACCTGATCTACCTGGACCTGGGCGAACAGCAACGGATCGATGAGCATCAGACCGATTTGGGCACATTCAGCAGCTACATGGCGGCCATTACGGTGGGGTTCGGCACCCAGATGTCATCTTTATCGGCCATCGGAGTGAACGTCAAGCTGATTCATCAGAGTTTGTCGACCGTCACCACCGGAGCCGAAGGCGGCTCGGGGGTTTCCACGGATATTGCCTTCGACTTCGCGTATTACCGCCGGCAGTTTCCCCTCAAGAGCTTCGATTTCGGCGTGGCCGTGACCAATATCGGCCCTAAAATTGCCTTCATCGACGTGGACCAGGCCGACCCCCAACCCACAAATCTGAAACTGGGGCTCAAGTGGAACCTGATCCAGGGGGAGTTCAACCGGCTATCAATTATCTATGACCTCAATAAAATGCTGGTAGCCAGTCACCCCGGGATCGATCTGGACGGCGATCGTATTATTGGCGGGTTTGATGAGGATGGTAACCCCGATACGCAGAGCGGCGGCGAGTACAATCGCAATGGTGATCTGGAAGTCGCCCATACCGATTCCTGGTATCTGGCTCTGATCACCTCCTGGTATGATGACTGGAAATACGGCGGCGATGTGGACATCAATGGAAACAAGATCATCGACACAGTTGGCAGTAACATCGAAGTTGGCAACCGCGATGATTTCACGTTCATGGACGAGTGGGACACGATCACCCACAACGTGGGGATAGAATATTGGTATTCCAGCTACTTCGCCATCCGGGCGGGATACATCTATGACAAGCTGGGCAAACTGCTCAATCCCACCTTCGGCGCCGGCATCCATTACGGCCCGTACGGATTCGACTTCGGCTACATTTACGGGGAGCAAGGCCATCCGCTGACCAACACCATGCGCTTCTCCCTGAACATGAGATTCTAGCGCCCATTGATGAACCGCGATAGAATCCCGCGTTATTTCCGGCGCGGGATTTTTTCTGGCTGGATATTGCTTGGGATGGCCTTGACCGGTGGATTGGCGGCCCAAACCGGGCCGCGGTTGCACATCCGCCAAAGTTCCGCAGCCACCAGCGCCGGTCCGGCCTCAGCCTCAGCCGATACGATCAGGGTGTTGGTCCTGCGGGTAGCTTTCGAGGTGGACGATAATGTCTCCACCACCGGCAATGGGCAATTCCTGACGGAAGAGGCGGAACCGTTGAATTGCAATGGTTTCCTGGTCGATCGCCCCCCACACGACGCAAACTACTTCAGTGACCAGCTGTTGGCCGTAGGCAACTACTTCCGGCAAGTGTCCGGGGGCCTGCTGGACCTGGAGCGCGATAGCAGCCTGGTCTATCCGCCCCAGGATGAGCCGCCGATCCAGGTGGGACCCATGGCCTCCTACCGCCCGGTGGCGGATCATGACTCCAGTGACGGCCTGCTGGTGAGCCTGGCGGATACGGCCATCAGGGCCGCCTTTGATGACGTCGATTTGGGGGCCTACCAGCTGGTGGTGATATTCCACGCCGGTCTGGGGCAGGATTTCGATTACCAGACCCTGGACCCCACGCCGCTGGATATTCCCAGCGCCTACATCGACTCGGCCATGATGTTAGCCGCCCTGGGCACCGGCGGTATCCCCTTGCCCGACGGCACTGTATACCGCGTACCGATTATCCTGGCGCCCGAAAGCCAGAACCACATTTATTACGATATTGCCGATGACCTATTCTTCGGCGCTGAGGACTACTGCGACCTGCAGACCGGCCTCACCGGCACCCTGGCGCTGCTGATCGGCTATGCCCTGGGCTTCCCGCCCCTGTTCGATACCGTGGAGGGGGCCACCGGGGTAGGGGTTTTCGGCCTGATGGACCTGGGCTCCAACAACGGCCGGGGGCTGATTCCCGCGCCACCCACAGCCTGGACCAGGGTCCAGCAGAAGTGGGAGCAGCCGGTGGAACTTTCGGGGCCGGAAGCGTTGACCGCCCGCCATCTGGAATCGGGCCGGATCGGGCGCATCACCCTCAGCCGGGATGAATACCTGCTGGTGGAAAACCGGGTTAATTGGATCGGGAGCGAGCCGGGGGTGGACCTGGACAGCCTGCTCTTTCGCAACCTTTACGAGGTAAATGGCGTTGATCGCTTACCGCACTATTTCGATATTTTGGTAGACTCAGTGGGTGTTGATACCGCTGATTCGGGTGTGATTACCAGCGTCCCAAACTACGACCTGGGCCTGCCCGGCAGCGGCCTTCTGATCTGGCACATCGACCAGACCCGGTACACGAGCGGCTTGGCGGGTATCAATAACCGCCCCGCAGCCCGGGCGGTGGCCCTGCTGGAAGCCGATGGAGCGGTTGACCTGGGCTTCCCCACCACGGCCCTATTCAGCAACCCCGACCAGGGCTGGCGCTGGGACCTGTGGTACCGCGGCAATGAAGGCTATTTCACGGCCAATCCCGACCGGCTGGCGGGCAATCAGGAGCGTTGGTTGAGTTTGGATAGCGAAACGCACCCTTCCAGCCGCCTGAACTCCGGCGCTGGGAGCGGCATTGCTATGAGCCGGATCGGACCGGCCGGTGACACCCTGATCTTTATTGTCGGGGAAGATGCCGGTGGCCCCGTGGTGGATATCACCCGTTTACCTGAGGGGAGCCGGTTGCTGGGATTTAACGGCTACAGTTGGGTATATGAGCTGGGGGATTCGCTGTGGCTGGGGGATCAACGGGTCGCGATAATTATTGATAGTATACCCCCCGTCATCATCAGTGAGCATGATGCGCTGTCTAACCCAGGAGCGGGGTTCTGGGGGCTGACATTGATGAATCCCGGATATTTAGCCCAACGTTATCTGCCAAACGGGACTCTGGAGTTCTCTATAGAAGACACGGTCCTGGTAGCCACCATCGGGATTGTGCCCTGGGTTCATCCCCAATTTGATGAAGGTAAACTGACTATTTGGGTTGAACATTTTCCAGTGCCACCGCCGCCCGATAGCAGCCGCATCTATTACCTGCCATCGCCCTTGTCTCTTATAGACCCCTATCCATATTGGGTATCCGCGGGGGACATCGATGGGGATGGGAACGAGGAGCAGGTTAAGATCGATATGCAGGCCCCCACTACATTAGCGGTCAAGAATAATAACAGCATTGCCCTGGATGGGTTCCCGGTAGAGGGAGACTTTAGAGGGGTGGTCCTGATAGCCAACCTTTCCGGCGACATCCGACCCGAACTGCTGGTGATCGAGAGCGGCGACATTGCCATCTACAGCCCCGAGGGCCGCGAGCAGCTGCGCCTGGGACTACGGGCTGACCCTGGCGAGTTATTCCTGATGCACACCGCGGACGGCCGCGTGGGACTGGCCAACGGCGACCGTATCCATTGGTTCGAGCCGGAGGAACCCAATCCCCAGTGGGTCACGCCACAGGGGCGGCACTCCCGCAAGCGGGTGTCGTTGAACGACGGCCAGGTCAGGATGCCCCAACCGGCGGTGCTGGACCGGGACCGGGTCTACAACTACCCCAATCCCGTCACCGGCGGGCGGACCACTATTCGATTCTACACCGGCAGTGCCACCCGGGCCAACATCCGCATATTTACCGTGGAGGGGCTCCCGGTGCAGGAAGTCACCCTGACCGATCTGTCCACCAACGACTATAACGAATGGGTCTGGCAAGTGGGGGATAATCCTTCGGGACTATATTATGCTGTTGTAAAGGTGGTGGGGGTTCAAACCGAATCGGTGCTGGTCAAGATAGCGGTAGTGAAGTGAGCCGGGTGCGCCGGCGAGGGCCATCACTGGTTGCCGCCCTGGCTGTATTAGTTGGGTCGGCCAGCGCTCAGCAGTGGTACAACCACCCCGAACTGGACTGGCAGACCTTCGAGACGGAACATTTCCTGATCCATTTTCACCAGGGCACCGAGCGTTCCGCCCGGGAAGCGGCCACGGTGGCCGAGAAAGTCTACGGCCCCATCACCCGGATGTACAACTTTGAGCCGGCCGCCAAGACCCACCTGATCATCAAGGACGTGGACGACGACTCCAACGGGCTGGCCTACTTTTATGACAATAAGATCGAGATCTGGGCCCGGCCGCTGGACTACGACCTGCGCGGCAGCCACCGCTGGATGCAAGGGGTGATCACCCACGAATTCGTCCATATCATCCAGCTGGCCACCTCCATGAAATTTTCGCACCGGGTACCGGGACTATACCTGCAATGGATTGATTACGAGGACGAGAAACGGGAAGACGTGCTCTACGGCTACCCTAACGTCCTGGTGTCGTACGCCTATCCGGGGGTGAATATCCCCCCCTGGTTCGCCGAAGGGGTGGCCGAGTTCATGTACCCCGGCGCCAACTACGACTACTGGGACTCGCACCGTGACATGCTGCTGCGGGACCGGGTGCTGGGCCATAACCTGCTCAGCCTGGCGGGGATGAGTTCCTTTGGCAAACGCGGGATTGGGAACGAGAGTGCTTACAATCAGGGTTTTTCTTTCGTGACCTACTTGGCCAGGCGCTTCGGGCCGCAGGTGCTGCAAAAGATCGCCCGGGAGATGTCCACGCCCTGGGCCGTGTCCATGAACCGGGCCTTGCGGCGCGTCACCGGCGTTTCAGGCGCCCAGCTTTACCGGGAATGGAGTGCGGAGCTGGAAGAGAGCTATTTCCAGCGGATGCAAATGGTGCTGGATAACCCGGTGACCGGTGAGGTGCTGGTGAAGGAAGGCACCGCCAACCTGCACCCGGTTTGGCGTCCCGGCCGGCGCAGTTTCGCCTATCTGTCCAACCGCGAGGCTGATTATTTCAGCCAGACCAAGCTTTACCTCTACGATCTAGCCACGGGAGAGTCGGAGAAATTGGCCGATGGTGTCCGGTCGGCGCCCTGCTGGTCTGTGGACGGTGAGCTAATATACTATGCCGCCCGGGGGGAACCGGATAAGACCGGCGCCCGCTGGCTGGACCTGTACGTCTATGACCTTGAGGAGGAAAGTGAGGAGCGGCTGACCCATGGCCGGCGGGTCACTTCACCGGTCCTGGTGGGCGGCGACAGCCTGATGGCCTACTTGACGGTTTACGATGGCACCTCCAATATCCGGCTGCTGGACCTGGAGACCGGCGCCGACAGTGCCCTGACCAACTTTAGTGATGGCACATATCTGTTCTCGCTGACCTGGGACCAGTCGGACAACCTGCTGATCTGTGACGCCAACACCAACCATGGCCGGGAATTGCTGGCGGTGGCCCTATCCGACGGTGAGGCCCGGCCGTACCTGCCCGGTACGCCGGTATTGGCCGCGGATGCCCGGGAGCCCGATCAGAGCGCCGGCGGCCTGCTGCTGGGGTCGGATGCCAGCGGCATTTTCAATCTGTACCTGCTGGGGGCCGATGGGCGACAGGGATACATTACCAATACCAGCGGCGGGGCTTTCATGCCGGCCATGAATAGTGACGGTGAGGTGCTCTACAGCTTATATGCAGACGGCGGCTACAAGATTGCCTACCTGCCTGAGCCACAGCTGCTTGATGAGCAGGCGGTGGGCTATGCCCCGGACTACTGGCGGCAGTGGCCCACCTCACCCCTGGAAACCGGCGATAGCGCGCTGGCCGCCCGTGATTACGTGGAGACTATGTCAAGGCCGTTCATCCTGCCTAGATTGATGGTTGATTACGGTACCGTGAAACCTGGGTTTTACTTCTATGCCAATGAGGTGATCAACCGGCTGTTCATGTTTGGCGGCGCCAGCATCAACCGGCTGCGCGATACCGATTATTTCCTCATATTCGAGTTCAACCGGCTGAAGCCGACGCTATATGCCGAGATCTACACCGTGCAGCGCCATGTCACCCAGGAATTTCCGTGGTATGATTACCAGGGCACCAATGATTTGCGCTTCAACCTGCTGGAGGGGATCGTCGGCGGGCGAATGCCACTGGGACTGCATCGATTCTGGCTGGAGGCATCCCACAGCCGCTACCGGGAAACCGTCGTTCAAAGATTAGCGGATCTGCAAGGGTCACTTTCCTTCGATTACTTTATCGGGTCCAGCCTGACGGCCCGCTGGCGTTATAGCGCCCGCCCCCCGGAGTACGGCGGCAATATGTTTCCTACCAAAGGATACGAGCTGGGGCTGGAGCTGCGGGCTGAGAAAAATGATCTGGTGGGCGGATTCGGCATCAACGAGGATTACGGTACCCTGGAGCCTGAGTTCGTGGCTAACAATACAGTTAAATTATTACTAAATTTCCGCCGGAACTTCGCTCTGCATCGGCGGAATAAGATCGGCGCAACCTACCAGGTCAAACTGGGCTGGCTTTCCAATCAGAAAGTGGATGACTTTTTCTACTTTTTCGGTGGTGGTCTACCGGGCCTGCGGGGGAGCACTTATTACGACAGCACTGCCCAGGGACCCAACCTGATGATCCAGACGTTGGCATTACGGG
>JACZSB010000147.1 GCA_022574435.1 Fidelibacterota bacterium | reverse complement strand
GGAGGTCAAGGCCGAGCCGGTGGCGGAGGAACAGGCTGAAGCTAAGGTTGAGGCCAAGGGAGAGCCGGTAGCAGAGGAGCAGGCTGAAGCTAAGGTGGAGGCCAAGGAAGAGCCGGTAGCAGAGGAGCAGGCTGAAGCTAAGGTGGAGGCCAAGGCAGAGCCGGCGGCTGAGGACAAGCCTGAGGTCAAGGCGGCGGCTAAGGAAGAGCCGGCAGCTGGCGAAAAGTCTAAGGCTAAAACAGCCGCCAAGAAAAAGCCCGCTGCTAAAACCGAGGCTAAAGCCAAGACAGGGGCAAAAACCAAGAAACCGGCGACGAAGTCCGGCGGGAGCGCCAAGGCCACCAAGGGGGCCGCCAAGAAAAAGCCCGCCGCCAAGGGTTAGCACCCGGTTTCAGTCAGGCGGCCGGACAGCGATGCCCGGTAAGCAGCACTATATTACACTCGGCCGGGTAGCCCGCGGGCAGGGCCTGGAGGGTGAAGTGAGATTCCGGGCCTATATTCGCCAGCCGGGCATACTGGAGCAACTCCATCGCATTTTGCTGCAGTTCCCCGATGGTCGTGAGGAAGAATTTAAATTGCGCCGCACGCGGCAGCAGGGGAAACAGGTGCTGTTGCTCTTTGAAGGCATTACCGATCGTACTGCCGCCAATGCGTTGAGTGGGGCCCGGTTGCTGGCAGCTCGCAGTGACCTGCCTCGGTTGCCCGCCGGCGAGTATTACCCGGGCGAACTGGAGGGTTATACGGTGGTTTCACTGGACGGGGAGGTGATCGGACCCGTTGAGGAGGTCTGGCAATTGCCGGCCAGCGACGTGTTGCGGGTGGACCACCATGGCCGGGAGGCGCTGATTCCGGTGGTGGAATCGATTATAGTGCGGGTTGAACATGACAGCCGGCGAATAGTGATCAATATGCTGGAAGGATTGTTGGATTGATCCTGCGGATCGATATCCTGACCCCCTTTCCCCAGGTGGTGGAGGCCGTGGTGGGCAGCAGCATTCTGGGGCGAGCCACCAGCAAGGGCTTGGTAACCTACCGGCTGCACAACCTGTTCGACCACGCCGATCCGCCGCACCACAGGATTGATGACGAGCCGTTCGGCGGCGGGGCCGGCATGATACTGAAACCGGAGCCGGTTTTCCGGGCCTATGATGCGGCCTTGAAGGAGGCTGGTTCGGCCGATGCGCCGGCGGTAGTGTTCCCGACGCCCGACGGAGAACCTTTTACGCAAAAGGTAGCCGCCCAGCTGGCGGATCGGGACCACCTGCTGTTTATCTGTGGGCACTACAAGGGGATCGATCAGAGGATCCGTGACCGGCTGGTTACCCACGAGTATTCGGTGGGGGATTTTGTGGTTACCGGCGGCGAGCTGCCGGCCCTGCTGATGGTGGACGCGGTGATCAGGCTGCGGCCAGGCGTGCTAAATTCGCTGGAATCGGCTGAGACCGATTCGTTCAGCAGCAGCTTGTTGGACGGTCCCCATTACACCCGCCCCCGAAAGTACCGTGGGCTGGACGTACCGGGGGTGCTGCTGTCAGGCGATCACGGCGCTATCGCCCAGTGGCGGCAGGAGCAGCGGGAGCGGCAGACTCGTGAGCGCCGCCCGGATATCTGGCAAAAATTTCTAGCCAACCAAGGCCAGTGATGGAGACTAAGAAAAATGAATGATGTACTGCAAGCAGCCGTCAAGGAATACGTAAGGACCGATCTGCCGCAATTTCGCGCCGGTGATCGAGTGGCAGTAGATGTGAAAGTAGTAGAGGGCACCCGCTCCCGTGTCCAAACCTTCGAGGGAGACGTGATTGCTCTCTCAGGCAGCGGGATCAACCGGACGTTCACCGTACGCAAGATTTCAGGCGGGATCGGGGTGGAACGAATTTTCCCGCTGCACAGTCCCAATATCGAAGCTATCCGGGTGGTGCGGTTGGGGCGGGTCCGGCGTGCCAAGCTATATTATCTGCGCAAGTTGCGAGGTAAAGCGGCCCGGATTAAAGAGCGGCGCTAAACCAGGCCGCCCACCGGGTCGTAAGAGCCACTACCTAGTGGCTCTTTTATTTTTCATTTCGGTCGGCTAGCAGGTCATCAACATCATCAACGTCACAACCATAACCTTTATCGGGCATCTGCTAAACCACAGCTTGACCCTGATTTATCCCGTGATCACGATCCAACTGCTGCAACTGTATCCGGGCATCTCGCTCACCACTTTAGGCGCCATGGGGACGGTGCACTATCTGCTGTATGGCTTAGGGGCCTTTCCCGCCGGTTGGCTCACCGACCGGTTGGGGTCCCGCAAGGTGCTGCTGATCTATTTCCTGGGGTCAGCGGCCGCAGTGCTGGTGTTGGTCACAGCCGGCGGACTGCCACAATTGACTGTGGGGCTGGCTCTGCTGGGTTTGATCTGCGGCCTATACCACCCGGCGGGTATGACCATGATCAGTCACAACGCCAGCCGTATCAGCCGCCAGCTGGGAATCCACGGGGTAGCCGGCAGCCTGGGGCTGGCCCTGGGACCGTTGGTGGGCGGCCTTCTGGCCCACTGGCAAGGGTGGCAGGCACCTTATCTGTTTTTCGGAGGTTTGGCTCTGGCGGCGGGTATCTACCTGGCACTAACCCCATCCGGTGACACCGGCCCGGATTTAGCCCCCCATCCTCAGGCCGGGCGGCGCAACCGGCCCAAGGCGTTGGTCTATGTCTATATCACCGGCGTATTCATGGGGCTGGTCCACCGGGGGGTACTCAGTTTCATGCCGCTGCACCTGTCACAGCTGTTCCCCAGCCGGCTGGCGCCGGTACTTGTGGGGGGTGGCCTGACAGCCATAGTGCTGGCCAGCGGGATTGTTGGCCAGCTGCTGGGCGGCCAGTGGGGGGAACGGTTCCCGCGGGTAAAAAGTATTGGTGTAATTATCGCGCTGAACATCCCGTTTCTGGTATTAATGAGCTATTCCGGGGGCCTATTGCTACTGGCGGTAGCGCTGGGATGGGGGATAATGAGCTTTTCATACCAGCCGGTGAGCAACGCCCTGATAGCCGATTTTTCCAGTCCCGAGCGACGGGGCACCCTGTTTGGGATATTCCACGGGCTGGCTTTCGGCGTGGGCGCCTTGGCGTCGACCCTGGCCGGAGCCATCGGGGACGCCTGGGGCACGGCGGCTATTTTCTCCGCCATGGGGATATTGCTGGCGCCCGCGGTACTGGCCGGGATGATCCTTCCACGGCTGAAGGCAATTAATTCGTAAATTTCTTGATTTATGTGAAATAGACGGCAAAATTCATATATTAGAAAAAGCCGATATAATGAATATTGGCTAGCGCTAATTAGGATCAATTACCATTTATAGCCCGGACATGCTGAGATAAACTGGGTGAAAGTTGGTACAACCCAAGCATACTTTAACTGGAGGAAGATGGATGAAGAGGGTAGATTTTAAACGGGATTTGAAAAAGATTTATTTCCCCGCGCCGCGGGACCCCGAGTTGGCCAAAGTACCCGGGATGAACTTTTTGATGATCGACGGCAAAGGCTCTCCGACCAAGTCGGATGCCTACCAGGCCGCCGTAGACAGCCTGTACGCGGTATCGTATGCCCTCAAGTTTTCCATCAAGTACAGCCCCCAGCGGATCGACTATGCCATCTTACCTGTGGAGACTCTCTACTGGACCGAAGACAAGTCAGCGTTTAGCCTGGATCGCCGGGATGACTGGCTGTGGACGGCCATGATACGCCAGCCGGAGCTAATCACCCGGGAAATGGTCACCGAGATGATGGTGGATGTGCGGGAGAAGAAAAACCCGCCGGCCCTGGACAAGATGAGATTTCAGTCTTTCAAGGAAGGACAGTGTGCCCAGATTTTGCACATCGGACCCTACTCGGCGGAACGCCTCACGATTGATAAGCTGCATCAGTTTATTAAAGCCAACAAATATGATTTCAGCGGAAAGCACCACGAGATATATCTCAATGATCCGCGGAATACCAGCGCCGAGAGCCTGAAGACGGTGATCCGTCAGCCGGTAGCGCCCATCAAGGGCAAGTAGACCACTCTCGCGTCCGGTCCTGGGCAACCGGAAACGAGAGACTAGCTCAATCTCTTGATTCCCTTCAGTGGTGAGTATATATTCAGGGTTCCATGAGTCCTGAATCTAACGAAAATACCACACCCGGAATGCCGGAAGATCTGGCGGCCCGCCTGGCAACCATGCAGGAGGAGCGGGAGCGCCTCAACCAGATCGGCATTTCCCTTTCCAGCGAAAAAGACCTGAAGAAGTTGCTGGAAACCATTGTCCTGGAAACGCGCAATTTCACCAATTGCGATGCCGGCACCCTCTACCGCGTCAATTTCAAGCGCAATGTTCTGAAATTCGAGATTATGCAGACCGAATCGACCGGATACTCCGCCGGCGGCACCACCGGTGTCAAGATAACGGTCCCCCCGGTCCCGCTGGAGATAGACGGCCAGCCGAATCACGCCAATGTCTCCGCTTCAGTGGCCATAACCGGTGAAGTGGTCAATATCCCGGATGTATATGAGGCCGAAGGATACGACTTCACCGGACCCAAGAAATACGACGAGATGACCGGCTACCGTACCGAGTCGATGCTGGTAATCCCCATGCGGGACCATACCGACAAGGTGATCGGTGTGCTGCAGCTGATCAATGCCCTGGACGAGGAGGGCAACCGTATACCTTTCGAGACAAAGTTTGAGAGCAGTGTGCGCTCCCTGGCCAGCCAGGCGGCCGTAGCCATCAACAACGCCCAGTTGATCGCCGATATCGAACATTTGTTCAAGGCGCTGGTGGTCTACACGGTGAAAGCCATCGATGCCCGAAGTCCCCACACGGCGGGCCATTCCAGCCGGGTGGCCAAGCTCACCCGCCGCACCGCCCAGGATATCAATCTCCAGACCAAGGGGCCGTTCGCCGACGTGCACTTCAGCGATGATCAATTGGAGGAAATCTGGGTGGCGGGCCTGCTGCACGACGTGGGCAAGATCGGAGTGCCCGAGGCGGTGTTGGAGAAAGCGAACAAGTTGGACGGGGCCAAGTTCACCTTGGTGGTGAACCGGATGAACAGTATTCGCGACATGATGGTGATGCGGGCCCGGTTGCGCAATGTGCATCAGGGGCAATCCGAGGATTTCCTGGATGAGCAGCTCCAGCAGGAATTGGAGGAATGGAAGACAGACCTCGAATTCATTCACTGGGTGAATAAGCCCGGCTTCCTGGCCCCGGATAAGAAGGAAAGTCTGGACGCCATCGCCGCCAAAACCTATATGGACATTGAAGGGAATGATCAGCCTTATCTGAGCGAGGTGGAGTATGCCAATTTCTCCGTGGTCAAAGGCAATTTGACCGATGCAGAACGAAAAACTATCCAGAAGCACGTGGTCGAAACCAGCACTCTGCTCTCGAAGCTGCCGTTCACCGATAAATTGGCCCGGGTGCCGGAGTACGCCGGATCACATCACGAATGGCCCAACGGCAAAGGCTACCCTAAAGGGCTGAAGGGGGACGAGATACCCCTGGGGGCGCGGATCATGTGCGTAGCGGATGTGTGGGATGCCCTGACGGCCCAGGACCGGCCCTATAAACCTCCCACTTCGGTGGAAAAGTCGTGTGAGATCCTGCGTAGCGGGGCCAAATTCAATGAGTTCGACCCGGATGTGGTGGAACTGTTTGTCGGCCACCAGCTCTGGGAGAAGAAGCCGGGTGAGATCACCGAGTTCCCTGATGCAGAAAGCCATTAATCGTTGGTGGACCAGGTTTGCCTGAACCTTCCGCCAAGGCCCGGGCGGCCCTTAAAGCACTCCCTTCCGTCGATGACCTGCTAAAGGTCTTCCCCCCCGAAAATTATCCCCTACCTCGCCGGCAAGTGCTGACCGCGGTGCGCGCGGTGTTGGCCAGGGCCCGCAAGACATTACTGGCTGGTGAGGCAATGCCCCAACCACAAGTGTGGGTGCGCGAGTCGATCAAGGTCCGGCTGGGGGAGCTGGCCCGACCCAACCTGCGCCCGGTGCTCAACGGCACGGGGGTGGTGCTGCATACCGGCCTGGGGCGGGCGCCATTGGGCAACGACATTATGGACCGGGCCGCCTGTGCCACTACCGGCTACGCCAACCTGGAGCTGGACCTGGCATCTGGACGGCGGGGCGAACGGCTGGGCTTGGTGGCTGACTTGCTGCACACCCTCACCGGCGCCCAGGATGTGCTGGTAGTGAACAACAACGCCGCCGCGGTGCTGCTGATGCTCAACAGTCTGGCCGAGGGCCGGGAGGTGATCATCAGCCGGGGACAGCAGGTGGAGATCGGCGGCTCGTTCCGGATACCCGACGTGATTGCCAAGGCCGGGGTCAGCATGGTGGAGGTGGGCACCACCAACCGCACCCACCTGGCCGATTACGAGCGGGCCATCAACGCACAGACCGCTGCCCTGCTGTACGTCCATCCCTCCAATTACCGGGTGGCCGGTTTTACCGCCGAAGTGGCCGTGTCGGACCTGGCCCGCCTGGCCCGGCGCAAGAAGCTGCCGTTGATGATGGACCTGGGCAGCGGCAGCCTGTTAGCTGAGCCGGTACCAGGCGTGACCGATGAGCCGGAGGTATCGCAAGTATTGAAAGCGGGGGCGGATCTGGTTTCATTCAGCGGGGATAAGCTGTTGGGCGGCCCCCAGGCGGGGATCATCGTGGGGCGCAAGAAATGGTTGCGGCGGCTGCACCAAAACCCGCTCTACCGGGCGTTGCGCTGCGACAAAGTTACCCTGGCGCTGTTGGAGCAGACCTTGCGCACATATATCGACCGAACCTCATTCCGCCCGGAGAATTTGGCCCTGCGGCTATTGCACCGGGGCCGGGAGGAGCTGGCAGACCAAGCCCGAGCGCTGTTGGATCGGCTGCCCAAAAGTCTGGCTAAAG
>JACZSB010000146.1 GCA_022574435.1 Fidelibacterota bacterium | reverse complement strand
GTGCATCAGGCGCCGCACGGCGCTGTCGGTGATACCTTCCTTGGCCAGGGCGATGGGGCGCAGGTGCAGCCGGGTGAGCTTCATGAGGTAATCGCGCAACTCGTTGGACAGCCGCATGCGCCGGGCCAGGACGGCCACCATTTTCCGGCCGGCTTCCTCGTGATGGTGAAAGGTCCAGCCGCGCTTCTGGTCGTAGCGCTTGGTGCGGGGCTTGGCGATATCGTGCACCAGGGCCGCGAAACGCAGGGCCGGCTTGGGACTCAGGGCGGCGGCGTTGTCCACCACCTGCAAGGTGTGCAAAAAGACATCCTTGTGCCCCCGGCCGTCCACTATTTCCGCCCCCGACAATACATCAAGCTCCGGGAAGACCTGCACCAGGAGGCCGGTCTCCTTCAGGATCAGGAATCCCACGCTGGGACGCTGGGTTACCAGCAGCTTCATAATTTCCTCGGTGATCCGCTCCGAGCTGACGATGCTCATGCGCTCCCGCTGGCGGGCGATACTCTCCAGGCACTCGGGCAGCACCTCGAACTGCAGTTGGGCGGCGAACCGGGCGGCCCGCAACATGCGCAACGGGTCGTCGCTGAAGGTGACATCGGGATCCAGCGGCGTACGCAGCAGGCGGCGCTTGATGTCCCCGACACCGCCGTGGTGATCTACCAGGTCGCCAAAAGATTCCGGCCGGATTGAGACCGCCAGGGCGTTGACCGTGAAATCGCGGCGGGACATATCGGTGCGCACCGACCCCGGTTTCACAGCCGGTTTGCGCGAATCCGGCTGGTAAGTCTCGCTACGGGCGGTTGACACCTCAACCTGTATATGCTTCAGTGGTATCAAGGCGGTGCCGAATTGTTCGAAGGCTACCACCCGGCCCACAGCGAGGCGGTCAGCCAGCGCCCGGGCAAAGGCGATCCCGTCACCGGTCACCATCAGGTCGATGTCCCGGGTGTCCCGCCCCATGAGCAGGTCGCGCACGTAGCCGCCGACCACATAGGTCTCCAGGCCCAATTTTTCGCCCAGGGCGCCGGCGGTTTCCAGCAGAGGCTGATGATCGGGGCGGGCTTGCAGCAATGATGCCAGGTTGCTCATGGGGGCAAAGCTAAGACTGTCAGCAGCACTCTACCAACAGGGTCGTGCTTGAACCCTCGGGTCACAGGTCGTACCTTTCAGCCGAGATGCTGTGGATGAATTTACCTTTGGGAGGCAAAGGATAGTGGGCCATGAAAACTGACCGGACATATGACGCCGCTATAATCGGCGGCGGGATCGGCGGCTGCGCGGCGGCCCTCAGGGCTGTCCAGAATAACATGACGGTTTTACTGTTTACCGGCTCGAAGGAATCGAGGAAACGCAGCCGCTCCCAGTGGGTCTACAACATCGATAACATGATCGGTTTCCACGAGGGCGTCATCAAGGACCAGGTGCTCAATGATCTGCGCCGGGGCGGGCACGATGCGGCCGCCGACCTGGTGGCCGGTGAACATTATCACATTAACAACCGGGATATCATCGCCAATACCTTACATAGGATGCGAGCCGACTACGGCCACTTAATCGATATCGAGGAGGAGGATTGCCAATCGTTGCAGCGGCGGGAGGATGGTTCCTTCATTGTCACCGGTAAAGAGCGATCCTTCACAACCGTAGCTGTGGTGCTGGCCACCGGGATCATGGATGAGCAGCCGGTCGTCCCAATGGAAGACCGGGGCGGAGAAATCAGCATGTCGTCGCGGCCCATCTATCCCTTTGCCAACCGCGAGAGCCTGATCTATTGTATCCGCTGTGAAGGCCACCTGACCCGTGATGACGCCGTGGCGGTGATTGGCGGCTCACCCACCGCCGCCGAACTGACCTTGATGCTGTTCGAGCGCTACGGCAACCAGGTCTACCTGCTGACCCACGGCGCGGAGCCACCCGGGACGGACGATTACCGGAAATTGACCAAGGCCTACGGCATCCGGATCATAACCGAGCCGATCACCGAATTCTCCGGGCGGCAGGTTGGTGACCTATGCTGTGTGCGGTTCGCGGAGCACGAGGAGATATTCGTCAAGTTCGGCCTGGTGGCCCTGGGCATTCACCGGGTCTACAACGACCTGGCCCGGCAAGTGGGGGCGCAGCTGCACGCCGAGGAGGTCCCACCGGAGCGCCGCCAGATAGTCATCAACCACAAGGGGGAGTCATCGGTGCCGGGCCTCTTCGTGGTGGGGGACGCCGGCCGGCGGCGGGATGAGATCACCATGAAGCAGATCTACACCGCCCAGGAGTACGCTGTGCGGGCAGTGGACACTATCGACTACCGGCGTCGTAAAGCCCGCCGACGGCTGCTGCTGGCTGACCGCTGACCAGCGGCACTGGTAACTTATGGCTTGGGTTTTGCTCAACTTGACTCTAGTTTCGGCTACGATGAAAAACCATATCGCCATCCTATTGCTGACCGCCGCCATCCTCCACGGCCAGTTCGCGGAAGTTACCTTGGTCCTGGACATGGAGCGGCTCAACAGCAACGAGCAGCAGCAGCTCCAGGGGCTGGAGGAGACCATTAAGCAGTTCTACCTGAATGCCCCGTGGGAGAAGGAGATCGCTGATCTGGACATGGTCCTGGATATCCAGATAGTGTTCAAGTCCACCATCGATCTGGGGAGCAAGGACTATTACCAGGCCCAACTGTTGTTCAGCAATCGCCAGGACCAGCGGCTATACGACAAAAATACGCGGTTCCCTTATTCGCCCGGGCGGGCGGTACAGTTTGCCAATGAGTTCGATCCCTTGGGAGCCGTGCTGACTTTCTATGCCTATCTGCTGATCGCCGGGGAGCTGGACACTTACGAAATCCTGGCCGGGTCCAACTATTACGCCAAGGCCAACACCCTGGCGACCCTCACCTTGAACCAGCCTCAAGTGGGCCGGGACTGGGGGGCCCGCATCAAGCTGGTAGAGCGCCTTACCGCCAACCAGGACCTGCGCCGCGCCAAAGCCTACTTTTACCAGGCTTTCGATGCCCTGGCTGAGGAGAAACCAGACCTGGATCGTTTGAAGGAGGCCCTGGGCAGCTTTTACAAGTCCATCGACACCATGACCCGCCGGGAAGGGATGGACCGCTATACCACCCTGTTTCTCACCGGCCACGCCGAGGAGCTGGCCGAGATGCTGGCCCGAGCGGGCATGTGGCGCGAGCTGGCCGACATGGCCGTGATACATCCCGATGGCGAACGCTACTATAAGCCCTACCTCAAGAAGTGACATCCCGCCTGGCCGCCGGATGACCGCTTAGTCCGCCGGCTGGCGGTTTAACGGCCGGCACTGATCGATCATCGATTAACCAGCTAGCAATTCCTGTTGATGTTCGCCCGTCATGCGGCCGACCCGAAAAATGTTGTGCTCTGGAATCAGTCCGCTAAGTGACGGAATTGGCGAGGTACTGCGACGATGGGCGGAGGGTGAGTTACTGCCCTTACTCCAACAGCGCCGCCTTAACGGACTGAGTTCAGGCGGGCTGGTGGTTATAATGCAGGTGTTGTGATCTGCCCCACCTTGCTCTAGTTAAACACGATGGGGGCAACAATCTGAGCATACTCTGCAACGCTGAGCGGGTCAAGCCTACGGTCCCGGACAGCTTAGTTTCCGGGATGCTGTAGCGCAAGCCAAACCCGCAAACACCCGCACCACAACATCTTCAGTACGGTAAGTGATATAAGGGTGTTGCAGGTCTAGACAACCGGAACCCGTAACGGGTACTACCGGTGCAGCATTTAGCTATGGGCTGAAATATTGTTCTGTGGGATTAATCCCCTGGATCTTCACCCGTTTCTGGTTCAGCCATTTCTTCTTCGGCCTCCGGTGCAGGATCAGCAGCTTCCTCCATTGCCGGTTCCTCAGCAGGCTCGGCCGCCTCTTCCATTACCGGTTCCGCTGCTGGTTCGGCAGTTTCCTCAACCGCCGGGGCTGCTGATTCGTCGGCCGGCATCTTCTTTTCCTGCATCCCGGCGCAGCCGGCAAGTAAAAACATGCCGCCGGTCATCAGTGTAATTAATCGTTTTATTTCCATCGTTATCCTCCTGTGATCTATGGTTCATTATAAGCTTAGGTAAAAAATGACCTTTAAGCGAGATTAATCTTGTTTCAAATTAAATTATGGATAAACCCTGCCTAAGGCGAGGCATTAGCCGGCATTTTGCGGCTGCCTCTTCCAAGGGGCGACATTCAGCCATAGCTGTGCAACTGCTTTTAATGGACCTAACCACTTATACTCTGGCAATCCTTCGCAATTGTTGGAGTTGTCTGCCTACACCTGCTATACAACAACGCGTGGACAACTGCTAGTCCTCCGCAGGCCAAGGATCAACATTGTTACTCACCGGCTTAACACTCATTAAGTATTCGTAAATCGCTCCCAAATCCTCTTCCGTCATTCCTGAAAATGCCACCCAGGGCATCACGGTGTTTTCGTGCTGTTTTGATGCCGGTAACTTGAACGGTTCCGAATACGATTTAAATAATTCGATAAAATCATCTTCCAACCAGTCGCCAATTCCAGTTTCCGGATCGGGAGAAATGTTAGCTGAATAGACTTTGCCTCCCCCGGGGAGCGGGAATGAATTCCCACCAGCCCAATCCATCCCGGCGATAGGCTTTCTGGAGATGGTCATCGTAGTATGACAGAAAACGCAATCGCCAATGGTCGCCAGATATTCCCCATAGGCCACCCTGTTGGATGGATCCGGACGAAGCTGAGGATCATAAGGTTTGGGGAAAGTGCGTTCAATATACTTGAAAAGCCGTTTGAGTCTCTTATTTGGGAGTGGATTGGGAATTGGTTCCAGGCTTCTAATGTAGGCCACAATGGCGTAAAGGTCTTCCTGGTCCATATGTCTGTAGCGCGCATAGGGCATGATGGGAAACAACGCCTTCCCATCCCTGCTGATTCCTTCAACGATGGCCCTGATCAGCTCGCCATCGGTCCACTCACCAAGGGCGGAGGGGGTGATATTGCGGGCATAGAGATCGTAGCTTCCGATGAGGCCCAGACTTTCCGTGAAATGGTAACCGCCACCGCCCACCGTGCCGGCTTTGGGCAATCCACCTGCGAAGTGATCCCAATCCAGGCCCGAATGGCAATGAGTGCAGGCCGTCACGTGTCTGGCAATATATTCGCCGCGGGCAATTCTCTCAGGAGTGTACTCGATGGCCACTTCCGCAGGGGGGCTAACCTTCAGCGGGATGAGTGTATCACATCCGACAATTAACGGCAGGCATAAACATAATATAATGGTCCTCATTGTCTCTGTGCCTGCTCGCAGTGCAACCTGGCTGAATGAATACATCAGGGTAATGATATTTTTAAAAATCGCATAATATTTCATTGGGCTTACCGGACCCATGCTCCCAACCAATTTTTCCTCTCAGGACGCGGATTCCCGCAGAGGTGGGGATTAGGGGTGGGTGCTCAACCCGCAGCCTCGATAGTATCGTTGACCCAAAACAAAATATCCCAGCGTGAGCAATGAACTGATCCAGCGAGGGCTAATCACCCGCTGTTCCAGCTACCTGGGATTGGCAGATCACCATACAAGGCCCGGATAGGCACAACTGCGGAAACAGGGGCCTACCAGGCCTTGCACTGTTGGCGCCCTCGATCAAGGGCTAACTATTGGTTAAGCTGATTTATTACTTACGATAAATCAGCATGAATAGGAATAGGGCGATCAGCCCTACTACCCCTTTATCAGCGAACGAGGCCACAATGGCATTGATATTCCCGACGATCCAGTCCGAACCGAATAGAATATCGATTACCACGAAGACCATGATGATCGAGAGACCAAATTCGATTATGGACTTCAACCATCCGCTGACATCATCAATGGTTTCCTTGACTCCCGCCATAAACACTCCTTTGCTTGGTTCGTGTGGTCCCTAATGGGACCCCATTAACGTCGTTAAAATCCCCCACCCTTCCCAGATGGAAGAGCAGCGCAGTGCCACACAACATGTCGTTACAGGCCATGGGGCAAGGCCACAGCTGGGGCTAGCTTTTGTAAATAGCCAGGAAGAACAGTAGCGCTATCAGACCGACGACGCCGTTACTGACGAATGAGTCGATCAAAGCCGCCACGTTATCAACGATTCCGGTAAGTCCCCCAAAGAGGACATCAACCACCAGGAAGACCAGAGCCAGGCTGAAGCCAAACTCTACGATTGATTTGGTATAACCGATGACGTTGTTAAACAGATCGTTCATGTAAGCATTCCTCCGCTTTTTGTTTTGGTATCGACACTCTCTACCTCCATACAGGTAGAATTTTGCCAATTCATGAAGGGGAAAGCCCGGGGCCCAATTTTAGAGACGAAGCCGGGTATGCACCTCCGGCGGGAGATCGGAAAGATGAAATTAATGTTTAAACGGAAATCAAGCACAAATGGTGTTTGATAATTAAGTAATAGTACGAATAAATATCGGGCTATGCAAGAGAACTATTCAATCATTGCAAGCATATTAAACGCCATAAAATATTGTAGTTGCCCGGTGTTCCGCAGGCCACCGGCCGGGCTGGAATCGTGGCCATTAGACCCTTGCTTGTGATTTGTTAGCGCTGGAACGAACGACTTCCTACCACACCCCGGCAGTAACCGGTAGCGGGTTTGGTGGGTGTAATCCCCATAGCCGTGAAGATCGGTTTGCAGGGAGGGGCCTTCCCGGGCAGTGCACTATGAGCGGCCTGAGATTTTCGCTCGTTTGCTCCTTATGGTCCCAGACCTCGCTCCTAAGTAATCCGGCCCCGGAGCGCATCGGTAGGCTTCATTTTGGCTATGCGCCGCGCGGGCAGATAGCTCACGATCAGCACGATCACCGACACCAGGATCGTCGTGCCTACGAACAGCCCTACCGAGTAGGTTGAGATGAGCCGGGGCGCCATGATCAAGCCATACTCGGCCATTTCGCCCTC
>JACZSB010000145.1 GCA_022574435.1 Fidelibacterota bacterium | reverse complement strand
CTTACTGTGATTTCAAGTTCAATTTGCTGTTTGCTAATGAGCGCCCGGTTCCGGTTCAATACCGGCAGGGGAAATGATAGGCCGGCCACATAACCATTCTGATTTGGCGCCGCCCGCTTGGTACCGCCAAAGATGCTGAAATACGGAATCACCCGTCCCCGCTCCATCCTGATTCGGCCCTTGAGCGCCTGAATCATCATTTCTTGCTGCAGGTATCCGGGCGTGCCTGGGACCAGGGATAGGTAGTGGGCCGTGGTCTCCAGCGCTACAGGTTGGAATCGAATCGCTGTGAGCAGCTGCAGGTCCGCTAAGGCGTCGATCCCCAGGGCTACTTTCCATTGGCTTGCCACAGATTGTAGCATTAGCTCTATTGCTTGCGACCCGGCGTTGATGTTGAACAGGGTCGTCTGTATCAGATGTTGATCAACGCCGGATAGGGTTCCTTCCGTCAACTGGTCCTGCGCAATGCCCGATACATTCACGATCACCTCTTTCAACTGGGCTCGACGGTCCAACTGCGTTTCCAGCAATTTTAGTTTGATGTATCCAACTTTCAATTCGCTTATGAGGCGTCTGGTTTGGTCATCTTTTGTATATCCCAGCGCCTCGATGTGGGACTGCCAGCTCTGCCGACGCCTGGCACGTACCCACGGCATTTCAATGGCTTTACTTAGAATCAGATATTGCTCCGGCTGATCGCCAACCACTTCTTGCGAAAAGTCCAGGCTGGGGTTGGTCCACTGCAGGTCCAGGGCCTGATCGGCTCGGACAAGATCGTAGCTCCTCCTGATGATTTCGGCCTCCGGACTGTGCTCCAACGCACGGTCGGCAATTTGATCGAAGGTTAGAGATACCGTTTTCTCCTGAGCAGCAACGGAGCATACCAGGATTACCCACCCAAAATAGGCGAAATTCAACTGCCGTAATGGCATTGTCACCCTCCTTACATGGAGCGTTATTTACTTTAATAGACTAGGTATTGAAACGGGGGAAGTCTGAGAGACTTCAGACGAGCTGTGGCGGCCCCCGGGGAATGTCCGGGGAGATAAAGATAGTATGTGGCGCTGGACTGTGATCTATGCTTTGAACAAGAATTGGGGTATTTGATTCGTCTGAAGCAACCCCAGCTATAGACGGGTAAAAGCTTAATGGCTGTATATATGCCTGCCTGAGTGAGATCTTAGTGTAATCCCAATCACCGGTGACATGATCCGCTCCTTGGTGCCCGTGATCACCTGCTTCGTGATCGGCATGATTATCTGTGGGTTGATCCACCGGGTGAATACTTACAACGATTTCGAAAGCGTCTTCATTGTGGGTATGGTGGAAATGGATCAGAGGATATATCTGGGCAAAATGCAGGAACGGCAGGACCAGCAGGACGGTACTCAGTTTTGCTCTTTGGAGGTAATGCTTCATGGATACAGTGATTTCAAAGGGCAAAGGTTAGCCCCAATGATGCCCTGGGTCAAATCATTTCTGTCCCGCGAGCAGCTGGAACAGGCTTTCCGCGATTGGCAGGCCGGGGTGCTGGACAGCTAAGCTGAGGTCGGCTCGGCCCCGCACCCGAACTGGTACCGGACGGCCTGTCTGATTCAAGCAGCAGGGGATGCCTCGCGGTCAATTCCCCCTTTATAGACCGCCGCCATTTCAATTGCAGCCCCGTCTCTGGTCACCCTAACAGCGATGGAAACAGAACCCGACTACTTCAAAAGCACCAGCTTGCGACTGTGGGTGTACTGTGAAGTCTTTAAGCGGTAGATGTAAATGCCCGATGATAAGCTACGGCCAAACCTATCCCGGCCCTGCCAGTAAACCTGGTGGTTGCCGGCCTCTTTATGTTCATCTACCAGCCTGATAACCACGCGGCCCAGGATATCGTAAACCACCAGACTGACATCCGACAGCTGGGGCAAACTGTAGTCTATGCGCGTTACCGGGTTGAACGGATTGGGGTAGTTCTGGCTTAATGCGTATTCCAGGGGCAGCCTGTTATCCGTAATGGAGACGAATACGGGGCTGAACTGGAAAACGTCCAGCGAGGTAACCGGTTTGTCTATATAGAAGTTGAGGGTGAACTGGGACGCCAGGTAAATTCGCGACCCCAGGGCACCGGGCGTGATAGCCCAGACCACATCGGCATCCAGCGCCCAGTTGTCATCGTTATAGTCCACTCCCCCATTGTAATCGCTGGCATGGATGAAGATATACTCGCGACCACCTAGATCAGCAAACTCGCCATCAGCCTTATTCGTCGCCACACCGAACCAACCCATATCCCAGGTAAGATTAACTGGCGGATAGCCTTGATCTATACTCTCATATTCCGCAAACGATACGTTGAGCTGGCGGATCCGGCTGCCGGCCGTGTCAATTTCCCAGGCTGTAAATGGCAGTTTACCTATTCCGGCATGGGCGTAGCTATCATGGCGATTGTACACAGCGCCATCTGCTGCGTAACCGTTGGCATCAACATCGGCCTGATCCTGAAAGTCCAGTTCAACAGAGAACGCGTCTGCAATACCGATAGTGCTGCCGAAAAAATTCTCCCCCAGATCGACGCCACCGAAAAACAAACTTAGGCCAAAGTCTGTTCCTGAGATCCAGCGAGTACCTTCAGAGGCCCAATCCAGTCCCAGTTCATAGGTGGCCGTGCCCCTGGTTATCTTGAAGCCTTCGGTAATCGGTATGTTGTGGGAAAAATCATCGGGCAGGATATGATCGACCAGCAGATCCTGGCTATCGGTCAAGTCCCTGAGTGTGAAGCCGGTTGTGCCGGATTCATCAATGGAGTCGATTATAACCAACTCATAATTGTGCCCCATATTCAGGGCGCCGGGGTCGTATATGCGGTAGCCGAACTCGCCCGATCCACTGCCGGTGGGATGGCTCATGAGTATCACATCATTAGTAAAAGGTGGTGGCGCCATAACCAGCAGCGTCAGTTTGTTTAACCAGAGATTACCCGCATCATCGGTTAATATTATGTGGGCCGTTATGGTATCTCCGGCAGTTGCGGTTGATGATACCTGCAGCACCGAGTAGGTGTTGGGATCAAAGACATCATACGCGGGACTCCCGGAAGATCCGGCCGTTAGATCGGGTAAGCTTTGACCGGTCTGGGCGTATTCATCGAACGGTCCTTCGAAAAAGATATGCGCCTTCAGGCCCAGATGGGTGAACTGGCCATTATTGGTGGCCGCAAGAACAAGGTGCACATTATCACCGGGATTGATCTGGCCGTTCTGGTGCAGGTGATCCGACATGACCGCCAGGTCATCCGCAGTCAGCGAACCATCTGTGGTTACCGGCATGATGTCAACATAGGAAAACGTCTGGGTGCCGTCGGACAAATCCACATTCAGGCTCAGGGGAACTGCGTTGGGCGTCAGCGTTACTTTGTTCCCGAAAACCAGATCACCGGCTAGGCCATCATCATGGGCGCCGTCATCAAACAGATCGGCCGTGGCTACCGTGGTACCGGCGGCGTCCTTGAGTGTGAATGACGCTGACGTAATCGCAGCGCTGGTAAAGGCCCGCACAATTACATCGGTGGCGCTGGACGATACAAAATCTGCTTCGGGAATGGCCGCCAGCAGGTGCCAGCCCTGGGTATAGTTCTGCTGGGCCAGATCGGTTACCCGCCACAGCATGGCCACACTGCTGAGCCGGTCGATTCCCATAGCAGCTGTAGTAGCCACCACCGTTTCCACCGTGTCGCCCAGGGCCATGGAGAACGGCCCGGCGCTCAGCACTAGGCGGCGATCTCCGGGCGGCAGGTCAATGCCGTCTACCCAGCCGGTACCGGTAAGTGGGTCGCCGGAAAGGACGAACTTGGTGGCCGCACCGGTTGTTGGATCAATCCACGGTTCCTGGGCTGGATAAGCCGGCTGGGGCAGAAAGCCTTCCATTAGATTGAAGAACTCAAGGGTACCGCTGTAGCTGCCTAAAGTTGGATCGCTAATATTGCTCCCGGCTGCAAAATAAGTAAAGGACGAAACAGTGGCCACTTGTGTCCCTCCCACCGTTGGATTTTGGACAATCTTGTAGCCTACCGCGCCCGGTGGGTAACCGGCATCGGCATAGAGCCAATCGAATTCATCACCGTTGTAGGCATAACCCAGGGACAGGTCAGGATCCCAGCCGATAAAATCATCGGTAAAATCCCCCAGGTCGGGGTCGGACCATTGCGTGACATACATGGTATCGATTGTTGAACCCGCGGGCGTTCCGGGAAGCCCGGTATATATCAGCCTGACCCTTCTGTACATGACCGCGCCGGGCAGTGGGCCGCCGATCACCGAGGGTAGGGCGTAGCTCCACAGCGCCAGCTGCATTTCGATACCTATGGGAGGCGAACCATAGCTGTTGTAAGACACCTCGCCGCCATCCGCATTGGGCAGATCATTGGCCACCAGCCAGATGGTCTGGGCCGCGCCAGGTTCGCCGGGGATGTCGCTGGCTGAATCATAAGTTTCGTTGTTATTAACATCATCATAGGGAGCCCCCTCAGCAGCGGGCCAATTTTGCCAATCAAGGGCATATTGATCAAATATGGCCTGGGTCTCGACGCTGGTCACCTGATCAACAGACAGGCCGAAATAGCTGGCGGCATCTGCTGTCAGATCGACAGTCAGATAATCGGTTCGCACGCGCCATACGTGGCTGCTGTCGGGGTTTTCCGAGCCGGTCACATTGTTGGAACCATCGTAAAGTACCCGGCCGGCCTTCAACCCGCTGCCGTAGGTATTGCCGTTGACCCGCACCCGGATAGTATCATTGTCACTGACCTTGGCGCCCCAGACGATACCATCCGCAAATATGACACCCACCTCCGGTGGGTAACTGCCGGCCGGATACGGCGTTTGTCCCTTACGATCAATCCAGAAGTGCAGGTCATTTACATTCAAAAGTGTCTGCAACTCACCAACCGCCGCCTGGCTGGTCCTGGGCAGTTGATCGACGGTTGTGCCCCGCAAATCTTTGGCGGACGAGGTGCCAGCCATTGACAGCAGAATGGTAATTACGAAAGTGGCGCTGGTTTTCATGAATCCCCTTTTCAGGGACCGAACCTGTTGTGTTCAGTTCCTCATTTTTGGGTACTATAAACGGAACTAATAATAGTTGACGAATAAGCTACGAATATCCGTACGATCATGCAAGATCAACAGTCATCGTAAGCAGTAATGATTCTCTGGTAAATACCGATGGTATGCTTCAAGCGCTACCATTGGCCGTTCTTACCCCTTGGTTACCCCGCCGCCGACGCCCGCTATCTCCCCCGGCCGCTTTCCGCCCAGCGGAAGTCCTCCCCCGTGAGCAGCTGGGACAGGCTTTCCGCGATTACCAGGCCGGGGTGCTGGACAGCTAAGCTGCGGTCGAGTCGGCCTCGCACCCGAACCGGGGCCGGTCCCCGCCGTTGGCGGAATTAACACCTCGCCACTTACCTGGCTCGGGACTGCCTTGCAGATTCTAGCAGCAAGGGGCAACCTTCGGCTGATTGCCCTTTATTGGCCGGTGCTATTTTAACAAGACCATCTTTATGTTCCGAGTGTACCCTGGCGTCACCCCCGCCGACAGCGGAATCACCAACCGAACGATATAGACGCCGGTGGCCGCCTCCCGACCTTTTTGGGTCCGGCCTTGCCACAGCACCTGGTGGTATCCGGCCTCCCGATGACCTTCTACCAAGCGCACCACCTCCCGGCCTAGAATGTCATACACCGTGATGATGATATCCGCGGCCGTGGGCAGCTCAAACTGGATGGTGGTGGACGGGTTGAAAGGGTTGGGATAGTTCTGCCGGAGGGCAAATTCCGTGGGTAGTCCATGATGGGCTGCTTCGGTTCCAACCGGCGGCGAGTAGCCATCCAAATAAAAGTCCACCCCTGCCACCGCCAGGCTGTCAGTGGTGACCTCAATGGGGATGGCGCCTGTGGGAATCACGGTGAAATATATATCTCCCTCGTCCTCCCCACCAATGGGCGTCAGGGGAACGTATGGATACCAGATATTCAATACACTATCCGACCCCAGTTCAGTCGACTCGCCAAAGAAACGCAACGAGTACGAACTTGCTACGAGGCCCGGGAGCGTATACGTCCCCGCCGCCAGCTCTGCTCCCGTCTCGGAATCGTACCCAATCCAGGCAGCCTGTAAGATGTGCCCCGTACTGTCATAGGCCAGGATAAAACCGTCCAGTGAAGCATCGTAGACCGAGTCAACGGTATGGTAAACGGTACCGGAGACAGACCCGGCTCCGGACGCTAAGGTAGTCCACTGGCTATGAACGGTGTTCTCCGCCTCGAGCGCAATGGTGGTGGAATTGTTGGCATCGTAGAAAGCGCCCCCGCCGTAGTAGGTGGCCGGTAGGTTGGTGAGCAGGTGGATGGCAGCCAGTTTGTAGGTCCCGGCCGTAAGAAGCCTGAACCTGAAGCCCCTGGCAAATGTTAAATAGCCTACATCTTCAAATTCTCCCAGGCCGTCGGCATTATAGAGGATAACCTCCGTCTCATAATAAACATCGGTCTGGTAACCGGTGGGGAAGTCCACGATGCCAAAGATGTTCCCGCCGAACGCCACAGAGAAATCGATGCCGGTGGTCGTATCGGGTGCCATGACCGAAACAACATTGGCGCTCTCCCTATCCATGGCCCCATCGTACCATGTTTCAATGTAGTAGGTGGTATCAGCATTAGACGGGGAAAACAAAATCTTATAGTTGCCGGATGGCAGGTAAGGAATCACATATTTCCCACTATCAGAGGTGGCAATGTGGTCACTGGCTACAGAGCCTCCAACCAAATCGTCGGCATCATACGCCAGGATGAGAGCAGAGACTGTTAGGTGCTTCCCCGCGGCATCCGTGGCGGTACCGGCAATGGCGCCCAGATCGTTCAGGCGTCCCTTGATGAGCCGCAGGGTGTAGAAAGCCTCCCCGCCGACGGTGGCGCCA
>JACZSB010000144.1 GCA_022574435.1 Fidelibacterota bacterium | reverse complement strand
TTAGCGTACTTAGGGGCTGGTCTCCCCGGCCTCTGGCTTTGCCACTGCCAACTGCCTACTGCAAACTGCTCCAATACTCCTGGCTTGCCCCCATCGTTGGCCTTAACATGGCCCGCAACAATGCCGCACCTGCCAATGTCCCTCATGTGGCCGGTTAAGTAAAGGAACCAGCCCGTATGAAGTTCAATTTCTCCCGAATGAAAGCCCCCAACACCTATGCCATCTTGACCTCGTTGCTGGTGTTGGTAGCCGCCCTCACCTGGATACTGCCGGCCTCGCGCTATGGCACCCATGAGGTTGCCGGCCGCCAGGTGGTGGACCCGGCCACCTTCGCCTATGTGGATGCCGCGCATCAGGGTGTCCAGGCGGTGCTGATGGCTCCCATCAGGGGATTCGTGGACGCCGCCGAGATTATCGGCTTCGTGTTGATGGTGGGCGGGGTGTTCGGCATCATCCAGGCCACCCAGTCGATCACCGCCGGGGTGCGGGCCCTGGCTGCGGCTTATCAGGTATCGGCCGTGGTGCGGCTGGGCCTGATCCCCATCTTCATGCTGCTCTTCTCACTGGGGGGCGCCGTCTTCGGTATGAGCGAGGAGACCATCCCCTTCATCCTGATCTTCGTGCCCATGGCCTACGCTCTGGGCTACGATTCCATCACCGGGGTGGCCATTCCATTTGTGGGGGCCGGCGCCGGTTTCGCCGGGGCCTTCCTTAATCCCTTCACGGTGGGCGTGGCCCAAAGCATTGCCGAGGTGCCGCTATTCTCAGGGCTGGGATACCGCTTTTTCTGCTGGGTGATAATCACCACCGTGGCCATCACTTACGTGATGCGTTATGCGGCTAAGGTGAAGCGCCACCCGCAGTCCAGCCTGACCTTCGAATCGGATCAAGCCCAGCGCTCCCGCTTAATGGCGCAGTCCCAGGCCGAGTCGGCGGAAATGACCACTACTCACCGGGCGGTGCTGCTCATATTCCTGCTGGGGATGCTGTTGCTGGTCTTCGGTGTGCTGCGCCTGGATTGGTACATCCAGGAGATCGCCGGCCTGTTCCTGCTCATCGGGCTGGCCGTTGCCTTGGCCGGCAGGCTGAGTGTCGATCGAACCACCGATGCTTTCGTCTCCGGCGCCCAGGCGCTGGTGGGCACGGCCCTGGTCATCGGCCTGGCCCGCGGTATCCTGGTGATAGCGCGCGATGGCCGCATAATCGACACTATTCTCCACGCCCTGTCAGGCCTGGTGGAGGGGTTCCATCCGGTCTTCTCGGCCCAGATGATGTTTATCGTACAGACCTTCTTGAATTTCTTTGTGCCCTCGGGGAGTGGGCAGGCGGCCCTTACCATGCCCATCATGGCCCCCCTGGCGGACCTGGTGGGGGTGGCGCGCCAGACAGCGGTATTGGCCTTCCAGTTCGGCGACGGGTTCAGCAACTTGATCATTCCCACATCAGGGGTCCTCATGGGGGCACTGTCACTGGCGGGGGTTCCATGGGATAAATGGGCCCGTTGGGTGCTGCCACTGGAATTGATGTTTCTGGTGGTGGGCTTGCTGCTATTGGTTCCGGCGGTGCTCACGGGTTGGCACTAAGCCCGGTGTTCACCGCTTTATATCGGCCAGCAGTTCCAGGATAACATCAGCGGCCCGCTCGGCGCCATCGGTGGGCAGTTCCAGGAGACGCCGGCGAAGGTCTTTTTTCTCAAGGGCAGCTTGAACCTTAAGCCGTACCTGGGTGGGGTCATCTTCGGCAGTCAGTAGCCCGGCCGCCAGGCCTTGCCCCAGCAGGTTGTTCTCCGTCTCCCGAATTTCAGGATGGGCCTCCACGTGCCACAGGAGCAACGGCACACCGGCCTTCAGCGATTCCGCCACGGTGGTGAAACCGGCCCGGGAAATGACTAAATCCGCAGCCGCGATCACCTCCTGGGTTTCCACCCAATCGCCCTCACCCACCAGGTAATCGGGATAGTGCTCCTTGAGCCGGCGTGATTCCTGGTTATCCCGTGGCAATAATAGTAATTGTACCTGGGAATCCTGGGCCACCAACTTGAAACGACTGAGGTAGCTGTCGGTCTGCGGTGTGTTACCGCCACCCATTGACAGGAATACCAGCGGACGCTGATCCGCCCCCAGTGAGCGGCGAACCTCGCTGCGGGAGCGGGTGGCTCTGCGAGCGATGGGGGGCACCAGGCGAATGTTGGCCCCTGGCGGCGGATTAGAGGCGAAATTTCCCAGGATCATTATTGTGCACAACCGGTACATCCGCCGGTATAAACGCCCCACTCCCCAGGCAGCCAACCTTCGTAACTTTCCGTGGCCTAGAGAGGTTTCCTTTAGCAGATAGTTATAGATCCCCACAATGGCAATTCCAGCCCGCCAGGCGTATAGAGGTACCAGCGGAATAAAGTCGGTAACAATCAAAGCAGGCCGTTCCGCCTTAACCGCCCGGCGGAAAACTCGGTAGTCGATCCAGGCATTATACAGGGCGTATTTCAGGATCGAGCGGAAAGTGCGCCCCACGGCGAAGTCCAGATCGGCGTTGTACGATAATTGGAGGCCGCCCGGGTAGGTCTCTATGGTATGCTGCGACTCCGGCAGCAGCCGGCGGGCCAGTTCCCGGTGCTGAGGATGCACAAATAGTCGCAGGCGTAGTTCCTGGCGATCAGTCATTTCCCTGATGATGGACACTGTCCTCATCAAGTGTCCCCGTTCCGGGCCGAAGAACCAGAAATCAAGTAGGGGTGGTTTTGTTTTATCAGGCATGCGAGTCCCGGATACCAGCCGTTGCGCTCATTTAGCGGTAAATGGGTAGGGCTTACGCCTGGAAAACGACGCGAACGCCAACGGTTGAATCTGACCATGGAACCTTAGGGTCGTGGTGACGCTCACTCACCAAATTAGCATGGTCCGCCCGGCCACGCTAAGCTCTTTGCTCCTCCTGATGAGAACTTCCAAACGGTTTTTAGCTGGGGTCCTATTTGGGCTGCGGAGTAATGGCAACCAAATTAGTGTTGAATGCGTCAAACGAGCAGGAAATAGAAATTGACCATAGAGGAATTTAGAATCATGAAAATTAAGCAAGACATCCTGATCGATTCATATCCCCAGCGGATCAAGGTAATCCTAACCGTCGTCCTGTTGTTGGTGGCCCTGGTGGCCTACGCCTATCCGCGCTTCGAACGGGGGGGCGGCTCGCCCAGATACACTTTTGAGGAAATGGTTGAGACCTTCGACATTCCCGCGACCCAGCAGTTCATGGCGCCTCCTCCACCCAGCCGTCCGTCAATCCCGGTGGAGTCTGAGGATGAAGATTTTGCCGAGGACATTACTATCGCGCAGACTGATTTGGATGCCTTTGCCGATTGGGATGCGCCGCCGCCCCTACTTACTGGCCAGTCGAATGTGCGCTTCATTCCCTACGACGAACCTCCCACTCCTGTTGGTGGTTATAAATCGATCCTGAAAAACCTGGTTTACCCGGGGATCGCCTTAGCAGCGGGCATTGAGGGAACGGTGGTGGTGCAGGCTTTCGTGGATAAAACCGGCCGGGTAATCGAAACTGAAATCCTGGAAGGGATCCCCCAGACCGGCATGAACGAAGCCGCTATCACCGCCATTAGAAGGACGCGCTTTAATCCTGCCAAACAGCGCGACGTGGCCCTGGGGGTGTGGCTGGCCATTCCAATTACTTTCCAACTCACGAGCTGAGCCGATTGATTATGGCGCCGGTGGGAGACCTGGTGGGGACTAGCGTTGCACCCCATTTCGCCGGCTGACCCCCGGCCATTGCTTGGTGCTATGGCCGCTAGCTCCCAAATGCCGATCGATGATATTCCTGGAGCGGCTTAACCTCGGTTATCTGGCCGGTACGGATGGCCCGCACGGCCGCCTGCGCCCCTGAAAGGGTGGTGATCACCAGCACCTTCTTTTCGCGGGCTACCTTGCCAATCGCACCCTTATCGAAGCGGGCCTGTTGTCCCAGCGGCGTGTTGATAATCAACTGCACCTGATTATCCTTCAACCGGTCGGTAACATTGGGTTGGCCCTCGTCAACCTTAAGCAGGATTTCGGCTGTAATGCCATTGCGCCGTAACTCCCTGCCAGTGCCGGCGGTAGCTACAATTTTGAAGCCGAGCTCCTGAAAGTCACGGGCGATGGGGATAATCTCCAGCTTGTCACGGTCATTGACGGAAATGAACACGGTCCCTGATTGCGGCAGCTGGTAGCCGGTACCCAGCACAGCGCGGTTATAGGCGTCTGAAAACAGGTTCGATATGCCCATTACTTCACCGGTGGCTTTCATCTCCGGTCCTAAAAATATAGTCTCATTGGGGAACTTGTTGAAGGGCAAAACCGCTTCTTTGACGGCGATGTGTTGATTATCATCCCACTCAGGGAGTTGAAACTCGGACAACTTCTTGCCCATCATCAATTGAGCGGCTATGCGCGCCAGCGGCACATTGGTAGCTTTGCTCACAAATGGCACCGTCCGGCTGGCGCGTGGGTTCACCTCCAGGATATACACCTGGCGGTCCCGGTAGGCAAATTGCAGGTTGATCAGACCTAAAACAGACAACGCCCGGGAAAGCTCCTTGGTGACTTTGATAATTTCCTCGATGGTGTCTGAAGTGGCCTTATACGGAGGTAGGACACAGGCCGAGTTCCCGGAGTGGATACCTGCTTCTTCTATGTGCTGCATTATTCCTCCGATATACACCTCATCCCCATCGCAGAGGGCGTCCACGTCGAATTCGAAGGCATCCTCCAGAAACTCATCCACCAGCACGGGGTGTTCCCCCAGGAACTCCGCCGAGCGCGACAAGTAGTCCAGCAGATGATCGGATGAATAAACTATCTCCATCGCTCTGCCGCCCAGGACGTAGCTGGGACGCACCAGAACCGGATAGCCGACCTGCTCGGCAGCGTCCATAACCTCGTCCATCGTACGCCCGATGCCGTAACGGGGCCGGTTTATGTTCAATCGATCCAGGATGCGGCCAAACTTTTCCCGATCCTCAGCCAGATCGATATTCTCCGGCGAGGTACCGAGAATGGGTACGCCGGCGGCCTGCAGTTCCAGGGCTATTCGCAGGGGAGTCTGGCCACCGAACTGGACCAATACGCCTTTAGGCTGTTCCCGCTCAACAATGTTAAGCACATCCTCGAAAGTCACCGGTTCGAAGTACAACCGGTCCACCATATCAAAGTCCGTTGAGACGGTTTCCGGATTGCAGTTGACCATAATAGTCTGATAGCCTAAGTCCCTCAGGCCAAAAACCGCCTGGACGCAGCAGTAGTCGAACTCAATACCTTGGCCGATTCTATTGGGGCCGCCACCCAGGATCATAACCTTATCGCCCGGTAGCGGTTGCAGCTCATCCTCTTCCTCGTAGGTCGAATAGCAGTAAGGAGTCTTGGCCGTGAATTCCGCCGCGCAACTGTCCACCAATTTGTAGGTCGGCCGTACCCCGTTCTTTTCTCGCCAAGTCCTGATTTCTTTTTCGGTCTTGCCGGCCCGGCGCCCTATCTGGCGGTCTGAAAAGCCCAGTTGCTTATAGGTCCGCAATTTGTCCGCCGTCACCTTGACCTGCCCGGCCAGGGCCAATTGTTCGATTTGTCGCAGGAACCAACGGTCGATGCCGGTCAATTCATATACCTGGTCCAAGGTCTGCCCCTCTAAAAAGGCCTGGCGAACCTTCAACAACCTGAAGGCCGTTGGATAGCGGATTTTGCTCATGTCCAGGGTCCGGGCCCGGCTGAGCGCCGGGTTACCCTCAACCGGTGGTTTCGGTTCCAGGCCGTCCAGACCTACTTCCAGGGAGCGAAAGGCCTTCTGCAACGACTCCTGGAAGGTGCGGCCGATAGCCATTACCTCTCCCACCGACTGCATCTGCACGCCCAGATGGCCGGAAGCGGACTGGAATTTCTCAAAGTCGAAGCGCGGTACTTTAGTCACCACATAATCGATTACCGGCTCAAACGCGGCCGTGGTTTTACCGGTGATTTCGTTGGGCAATTCATCCAGAGTATAGCCCACTGCCAGCTTGGCGGCCACTTTGGCGATGGGGTAACCTGTCGCTTTGGAAGCCAGTGCGGACGATCGGCTGACCCGGGGATTCATCTCGATGATCACCATTCGGCCGGTGTCGGGATGCACGGCAAATTGGACGTTGGAGCCACCGGTGTCCACCCCGATTGTGCGGATACAGGCGATGGCCCAATCCCGCATCTGCTGGTATTCGCGGTCCGACAGAGTCATGGCGGGGGCCACCGTGACCGAATCACCGGTATGCACTCCCATGGGGTCAATATTCTCGATAGTACATATAATAATCACGTTATCGGCCTGATCGCGGATCACTTCCAGCTCGAACTCTTTCCATCCCAGCAACGACTCCTCAACCAGAATTTCCGAGATAGGACTCTCACGCAGGCCGTTCTCCGCCAACTGCTCATACTCTTCATGGTTATAGGCCATGGAACCGCCGCTGCCGCCCAGGGTAAATGCCGGCCGGATAATCACAGGGAAATCCGTCGCCGAGATCAGTTTTTTTGCGGCCCCCAGTGAACGGGCGAACCATCCTTGGGGGGTACTTATCCCGGCGCTATCCATGGCAGCTTTGAACTGTTTGCGGTCCTCCGCCTTATTGATGGCTTCCACGCTGGCGCCAATCAGCTCCACTCCGTGATCTGCCAGCACACCGCTACGGGACAGTTCCATGGCCAGATTCAGTGCGGTCTGGCCACCCACGGTAGGTAACATGGCGTCCGGCTGTTCACGGCGGATAATGGCCTCAAGATATTCTGCTGTAAGTGGCTCAATGTAGGTAGAGTCGGCCAAATCGGGATCGGTCATGATAGTAGCCGGGTTGGAGTTCACCAGAATCACCCGGTAGCCTTCTTCCTTTAAGGCCCGCACAGCTTGGGTACCTGAGTAATCGAACTCCCCGGCCTGGCCGATAATGATTGGCCCGGCGCCAATAATCAGAATCGACTTTAAATCTTT
>JACZSB010000143.1:1481-7029 GCA_022574435.1 Fidelibacterota bacterium | reverse complement strand
TTGATCATCGCACGTATCGCGTCTTCAGAGTGATCAAAGATGACCGCTGCACTTTTGACCGATAGGTAACGCTCGCTGTTTGCTCCGCATTCGGGGCAGTATTTGGTCCTTGCAGGACTCATCCCCGTGCTACCCTAATGCGAGGGCGGTCTGGCCGAGGATTACGCGCGGTTATGGATAGGGTATCCATTTGTCTTATCCCACAATCTGTCACTTTTTGCCACAGAGCAAATTGCCTGATAACGTATCTTAGGAGGTGGTGATCAATGGTTCCTATCATAGCGGGTTCCTTATGGGTGATATTGAAAAAAGAGGGGCGGCCACACAAGGCAGCCGCCCCATCCTGTTATTCAGTTATGATGGTTCAGTTTCTGAGCCAACCTCAGCCTGCTGGCGTTGACGGAGTCTGCCACTTTGGGTCAGGATTTTCGCTGGCCCCTTCTCCAGAACTGCGAGTTTGGCTTCCAGCACGGCGATCTGGTCTTCGCAATCGAACTTGTCCAGATCATCACCACTGTCAGCTTCGCTTTTCAGATCCCGGATAGCAGCATTCACCTCTACGATCAGCTTGTTCACGTCTTTCCGCAGGGTGCGAAGCCCTGCGGGTGTCCGGTACTGATCGATCCGGTTGATTTTGCCGATGGCCTTGGCACACTTCTGGGGAAGGGTGGGCTCGGTTTTGTCACCGGAACTCGGCTGGTTTGGTTGATTGTGAGGCGTTCCCGCGGTATCCCGCGGCGATCTGTCCTCTTTTTCGAAAGTGCTCATCAGCAACTCCCTCTGGTTGCCACCCTGAAAACCTTGTGGCTGCCTAATGTGCTTGATTCCCGGGTGGCGTTGTGAATGCGGCCACGCACCTATGCCCCTATTCCGCCCAGCTGTTCGGAATCGTTCGAAAATAAAAAGGGGCAGCGAAACGTGCTGCCCCTTATTAGACGGGATGGATCGTTCGGAATCGTTCGGTCATTCAGTCATGCCATGCCTCTTCAGCCGCTGAATACTGGCCCTAATTATGTCCCTGACATCATCGGGCGTGAGGCTGTGTTTCTCCGCCACTGCCCCCACGTTGTACAGGCCGCTACTACGGTCAATACCACCATAATAGCCAATCATAACATCCCTCATCAGTGGTGGGAGGGTGTCCAACTGGCGGCGAAGTTTCTCCTCCATTGGCGTTTCTTGCTCGGAGAGGTAGGCATCCTCGAGGGGATTTTGTTGTGACGTCTGCTGGAGATGCTCCAACATGTAGCGATCTGCGGGATCTGGCCCAGCCTTGCCCTTCAGGTCTTTCTTGGGTTTCTCATCAAATGATACAAAGGCGTCATACCGGATGGGCCGTGCGCTCCTGGATACATTCTCAATAGCGACCTTGCTCTTGCGGGTAGATCGCCCTGACCTCATTGGTTCGTCTGGTTCAGGCAGCGGATCCGGTTTCGGACCTCGAGGGGTATAGTACACCTTGCAGGGTCGAGGCTTATTGTAATCGTCCATCCAATCACACCTATCTTTGCAGGAATATTCGTCGTAGACTAAGTCGCCATCTGCATCACCGGGAAGCATGTACTTACATTCCCTTTGTCGCAGTGTGCCGTGGGATTTATAGAGGATCTGCTCCATTTCTCGCCGTATCGCCGTGTTCACAGAATAGATAGCGAACAGTGGAAAGGGCACACCCTTAGTTTCATCATACTTTCCGCAGGCGTCATAGATTCCCCTCGCAAACACCGCTTCCGTTATACTCTTACTTTTGCCGTTAATGGCCCTCAAGCGAGTCTCCCATTGGTCGTACTGATCATCCAGAACGATTCTGCAATGGAGTATCAGTTTCGCCAGAGCAGATGACCGGTCAAGGTCGAGTACTACACGATCAATTAGGTGCAATACCTCATGTTCCTTAAGGCGTGACATCATCCTCTCCTTTCAACAACGATAATGGCGTCCGGGGATAGTGATCGGTAACGCACCGGGAGAACATACTTTCCAACAAATTCTCGTATCTCCGTCATGAGCCCGCCGAACCGTCCTTTGGAGACCATCCTTTTACCCTGCACATCACCGGCATCGAAGCGGTCCACAGGTCTGGGATATTCATCAACCATCCTCATCAAGAGCCTGTGTGGGGCGTTGTTCTTCCAGGGGATCCGTTTCTGGCCCTTCAATTGCGTCCACCCGCCTACCAGATTTATATAGAGGGCCCAGGGTATACTCTGGTACGGGTTTCCCTCTTCAGGATTTACTATCCGGTATTTTCCACTTTCAAGAATCAGGTATTCCCGGGTAGGGCCTGATTTGACGGGCCCTTGGAAAACCAGAATTTTAACTGTGGACTGCGCTTCAATAGCTGCCACCAAACCTTCGTCACCAGGCTTGAAGACCTTCGTAACATAGGTCTGAGGAGCACTCTCCACGCTACTTCTTTGATACACCATGGATCATATCCACGCTGAGTCAAAGGACTTGGAATGATTGGTTGTGAACCAGTCAGTCGGGATTGGTTCCAGGCTAAACAAAATGACAGATCCTGGCAGTTAGAGGATTTTCACAACCGAACAGCTCATACGCCATGGCTGTCCCTGCTACGGCGTCTTGTCTATTTTCAATGGGGTTCATTATTGAACCTCCTTTTTATCTTGCTTAAGATATCCGGTTTCAATCGAGAGACCGGTGACTCTCTGAAGGCGCAAGAATAGCCCTAGCACTACGAGGACGGATCTCGCAGGATTGCTAGATTTTTTCTAGCAGGGCGGGAGTCATTTATATCAGGAGGTTTTTTAAGGGAGCGGAAAAGAAGATCTCTATAGGACGATCCATTTAACGGGAGGATTAGGTGAGTAGATTGGTGCTTGCCCATACTTCTTAAAGGCTTGGTCGAGATGCGCTGCCAGATTAGGGAGTTTTTTCCCGATCTCAATAATGGCCTCTTTGATTGAACCGCGCACAGCATCACTGGCATTTTTCAAATCACTACTAGATAAACGTGGTTTGCCCTCATTATCGGTAACTGCCACTAAGTACTTATTGCATGCAGCAAGTTCCTTATTAAGCATTTCCTGCTCCTGGACATCTGAAGAGAACTCCCTTTTATCATGCAGATCTCGAATTTTTTCACGAACATCATCAATCGTCTTTTGATCCACTATTTCTACCGGCGGCTTGGTTAAATTATCCACTGACACCCCAGACATTTCAAGCACTTCTCCCGTTTCGGGGTCCACGGCACTTATATTTTCGCCCTGCTCTTCTTCTAGAACGGATGGATCAATGTTTGCGGACCGGGCTGGCTCCATTTTCATAATTTTTAATGCTGAAATATGAGTGCCCGGCAATGAAAGCAAAAGGGCGATCCGTCGCATACCGACGCTGTTCGGCACACGGGCGTCTTCACCCTGGAATTGGATATCCCAGACGGGTCCATCTCTCATAAATACGTTCTCATTTTTGGAATGACCAGAACCATCATCTTCTGCTCGAGATTTCCTGTCGGCATCTTTACCCAAATCCTTGGTAGTCGGTTTCTCCGTAGCTGATTCCGCGGTTGTCGATTCCCGTGTTGTGTGTGCGCTCGATCCTTCATCGGACGAGGGAAATGCCCCCCTGATCCAAACTAAGAATTCAACAAATCCATATGCGACAACGATTATCATGAGATATTTAATTACCATCCGCTCGGTTGGGCCTGGGTCCAAAATTGAGTCTATAATTACCCTGATTAGTGCAAAAACGCAGAGAGCTACGATCAGACGGAATCCCCTTGGTAGCCTCATTTGCGCAACCCCCGTAAAACGGCAGATAAATTCAATTTATATTGACCAGGAAGGATGATAAATAGCTTGACTGTTGACATGTAATAAATTACATTAAAGTATAGGGACTTTTTGGGGCCCTACCTCTCCATTGGGAAAGCGAGAGCCATAATGAATATAAAGATGAAAATTCCTCTAGGCTAGTTCCTGCTTCATCGAGCCCGACTCCGGGTTTAATACAAACCAACGAATAAATATGACTGATACCGCAAGGTCGTCAAGCGACCTTTACTTGGTCTCCTTCGCATATGCCCACGGCATCCAGCCGGCCAGCATCGAAGGCGAAGGCCGTCGGAAGATTTTCCATTTCGACGATCCCAAATTCGAAGAACTGACCCAACAATACTACTCCCGTCAGGGAACAATCGAACCCATTGCATTTACCGACGCCATTCGGAATGTGAAAACGCTAATCTATAACCAATAACGATGCAATGAAGAATGAAAATGAAGATAAACAGACTATTGAACTATCCCTAACCCCCCGGAACTACAACGGGGACCAGAACACATTTTTTACTAGCACAACGATTTCGCTCGGGGCAATCCCACAGACCATTAAGGCTAAGAATTTCTCCACGATCAAATGGAGGGGTGGGTCCAGAAAGGGGAAAAACTTTCTGTACGCAACAGGTTTCACCGCTGATGTTGATACTGGCCTCTCGATCCATGAAGCACAAGAACGGCTCGAGCAAGCAGGCCTGAATTATGTCCTTGCTCCAAGCAAGAGTCATACGCCAGAGCAGCACAAATTTCATGTGCTCCTACCATTCTCACATCGTGTGTGGTCGCCATCAACCTACCAAAATATAGCAAAGCACATTTCCGGTGAGATTCTGCCAGGCAGTGATCGAGCAGTAACCGATACGGCTAGGTTCATTTATGGTTCCCCCGACCATACAGATATCACAACAAACTTTGGGGATAAGAACATTGATGTGACCAAATTCGGCCCACTTTGGGATTCCTCCCTGATGATCACAACCGCCAGGGGAGTGGAGATCAAAGCTGTCGATCTGGATATCAAAACACCAATCCATTGCCCTTTTCATGCTGATGAATCGCCCTCGGCCTTCGTAGACTATGCCAAGGACAGCCGGAACTGGTACATACACTGCACAGCGTGCGATAAAACCACTTTTTGGATGGAGAAACAGGTAACCGATAATCCTGATTCCTTTGAATCATATTGGTCTTATGGTACCGACGTTTGGGAGATGGGCATCAAGGGCGACGACTTCTATATCGAGAGGATCGGCCGGCCAAAGTTCCACATCCTCACTGACACAATCTCAAAGGAAAAGCGGGATCCGGCTTTCGGTAGGTTAGTCCGGCGTAAACATATCAGCCACTTAACCCGGATTGACTACTTGGGTGATGTGCAGGCGGACCAGCACTATTATCAGGTAAATCCCGAGTCGGGGATCATTGAAGTACACTATGCAGCGATCCCTGTTAAGGATCAGGATAACAACTTCGTCGAAGATGAGGGGGATGCCGCATTGCGCGGTAACTTCCCGTACGCCCTCTAAGAATCCCGGCTCGGGTGCAATCACCCGCTGCAAGGGCTCCATGATCACGGCGGCAAGTTCGTGACGATGTTGTTCAATAATCTTTATTGTGCCATCCAAATCGTTGAAGTGGGAAGTTACTACTATGTCCTCAAATAACTCAGGAATACCGCCCGAGCTCCGCCGTGCCGAAGGCACAAGGCTCTCCTGTGGAATGTAGCTCATCAAGCCCAC
>JACZSB010000143.1:0-1471 GCA_022574435.1 Fidelibacterota bacterium | reverse complement strand
TAACAACTTCGTCGAAGATTATCTGAAGGACCGCTTTGGCCAATACAAAGGTTTCATTAAGCAGTGGCTGGCCGTATTCTGCTACTCCAATTACCTGAAGGTGCCAACGCTGATCCTGAAGGGACCCCGTGGCAATGGTAAGTCCACCTTCGCCGAAATCATTGGTGAGATCTTCCGGCCGTTGACCTTCGAATGGCATGGGCACGAGCAAGATTTCACCTATGAAGTGGAGAAAAAACTTTTGATCGTCGAAGAGAATGAGACATCTACCATGTCCCAGTACAAGACGCTGAAAAAGTACAGCGGCCAGAAATATGCCCAGGTGAAGAAGAAGTTCAAGGACCCGTACTCGGTTCGGAACAACATGAGCATGGTCATGCTCACCAACGAGAATATTCCGTTGTATGTCTCCCGGGAGGAGGAGCCTACTGATGATCGGAATAACCAGTTTTTTGTATATGAGTTCCCCCCGATCTCAGGTGCGCTTGATAACCAGATCCAGCAAAAACTAGTGGATAGGTTAGGGCACTACGTCCGCACCGAACTGAAAACTGTCTGGGGGTCATTGGACACCAGCGGCTACCGCTACAGCATCAGTGTGCCTATCACGGATGAAGAGATGGCCCTCTTTCAGGATAATGTCACCGACCTTGAGGCCGACGCTGATAAGTACCTTCAGAAGATGGTACTCTATAAGATGGAGAAGAACAGCGCCTACGAGGAATTTCTTAACGCCGGATATGTCCCAACGCAGTTTTTCAAGGACTTCGATATATCGCCCAAAAACTATAACCGGGTGATCAAAAATCTTAAGAAGCGCAAATATCTGAAGGGGGAGGCTGTGCGGATCCAGCACGATAAGGATCGACACTACTGCTATCAGATGACCGAAAAACTGATAAAGCAAATCAGTGAAGCAAAGTTTACGGAGATCGATGAATAGTGGCTGTAGTGGCCATGAAAGTGGCTGTAAAAATCTCCGTCAATAACTAGGTTTACCGACGGGAAGTGGCTGTAATGACTGTAATGGCTGTAATAATTCGGGATTAACTATAACGGCTGGATAACCATCACCGCTTGAATAGAAATTCCAACTATTTACAGCCATCGTAGCCATTTTGGCCACTTATGCCTGGTCTCTCCCAATTATCCGAGCCCAAGAAAACGCTCTCTAAATATCTCAAGATGATTTTAGCCCCCCGGGGTTTCTTAAGATATGTAAATAACACGAATTGCCCGTTTACGGCATGAATAAACCAAAGAACACAAAATGAACAGAATATTCAGAATACCTAATCTAAAAGAACTGCTACCCCGTTACCCGCATCACTGGGTGATATTAGCTGAGAAGCAGCCTGTAATCGAGTATGAGACCTCTAAACCCTCAAAGAGCACACACTCATACCTGTGATACAATCTGGCCCCAGAGAAGATCTGGGAGACCCATAAAAACTACTTCAGCGAGAAGCTG
>JACZSB010000142.1 GCA_022574435.1 Fidelibacterota bacterium | reverse complement strand
AAAAGAATCCCAGATATTGATCAGTTCAAGATTCCCGTCCTCATCCAGATCGGTGATCATGACGCTCCGTTCGCCACCAAAAAGAATAGACGTACCCGATACGTCTTTGTCCTTATGCCAAGCGACAGTGTATGAATTATCACCATTCGTTTCCCACACGAATAGGCGTTTATTTGTCGCGTCATAAGAGACAAACTCATTATTCCCGTCTTTGTCAATATCGATTGGCCCGGAGGGAATGTTTCCAATCATGCCCCAGGCACGAATTAGATTGGGCGGGTTTGAGCCGGAGGCTCCGATCCCTCCATCCCAAACTAGCGTGAAATTCTTGGCTTGCCCCTGTAATGCCGAAGATCCGACCAACAGGGTCAAAGTGATGACAACTAATAGTAACCTCTTCATGAATGAGCTCCCTTTTTTTGAATTTATGATTCAGGCAATCTTATCACAACCTGATGAAACCACCTAACCACTGGAAATTTCGACATTAATCCCATGCTTTGTCAATAACTATTCCAGGCAACTGCGGATGGGCTCTGAATTAATTAAGATTTCCCCCAAAAGCTGGGCACGGTGTTGTGACGGTGACTTAGTAGCTTGGTGCGAGTGAAAAGGGGGCAGGATGAAGTGCAAGCGATACAGTACAGCGTTCCCCCCCATAGGCGGGGTTGGGACTGATCACTATGACCAAAGTCAAGCACGATTCAAGACCACTGGACTGATCGGTTTATAGTTTGGGATGAAGGCGGTCCGGGTATTCACGACGGCATAGTTCACCTTCAGCAGTTTTTGGCGATATTGTTAAGGACCAGCCGTTTGGCTTTGCCCTCGGCCACTTTCCGAAGTATAATGCTATTCAGGATCATTTTACACCTATTGAGTCTAATGGGGCCGGTCGAGTTGTTACTACCACCCCACAGGTGAGAGTTAATTGAACCTTACTCTGATGCGACTGATTGACGAGCAATACACGCAGACCCCTTTTTATGGCAGTCCGAAAATGACGGCTTGGCGGCTCTCCAATCCGCCGGCTAGCGGACTGGACACCCACTTCTGTGTGGAAACCTTGGAAGCAGCTCTGAGCGTCAGCCAGCCGGAGATCCACCGATCAGGGGAGCCAGTTTACCTGCTTAGGGATATTCGTATCAGCATGGACGGCCGCGGCGTAGCCTTCCCTCGAAGTAGCCCTCGGGCTGTAGCCCTGCGGGCGAGTCCGGCGAGCCGCCTCGGACAAGTCTTTGACAACATCTTTGTGGAACGACTCTGGCCTCGCCCGTGGCTACGGCCAGGGCGATCGGTGAAGTACGAAGAACTTTACCTGAAAAATTACCGGACCCCGGACGAAGCATATCAGGGTCTGGAAGATTTTTTGAGTTCTACAACACTGAACGATTGCACCAGGCGTTAGGCTATGGGACGCCTTAAGAGGCTTACTGGTCAGTGACCGGAAAGAGCCCTAGGTTGGCCTTCTATTCTGAGACTGTTGAAGACCATTTTGTTTCAGGGAAAAATCTGTCCGGGAATTGGTGGAAGCTCAGCCTGAATATCCATTAGTCCTTGCGCTTTGGAGGATTCCAGGGATAAGATTGAAGCGTGGCGGAGGGACTACAATGAGAGTCGTCCTCATATTTCTTTGGGCTACTTGTCACCCCTTGAATGCGGGAGTTAAGCATAATTTGTACGCTGAGTACTCACATTAAGACTGGACCTGAAATGGGGAGACCTTCAAGCCCAGAAATACTAACTTTGAAAGTGGTTCAAACATCGGGGCAGGTCATATAATGAGAAGATATCTAAGAATAATATCAGTTGGAATAACGTTGATGATCTTGGAATCCAGTCTTGCTCAAACTGCTCCAACACTCATCCTGGAACAATATTCATCCGATCCGTTACAAACCTCAGTCCTTGATAACGGCTGGTTTGAGAAAAGTAAAGATCAGGTAGATGGGCGTTTTTCGCAAGGGGTGGCTACTGATGGGATTTTTTGGTATTTCTCCTCCAAGGGAGGACTCTATAAAACCGATGCAAATTTTAACATGTTAATTGAAAAAGATGGTCTTCAAAATCCTATCCCGCAATCTCTCCGCGATCAAGGCTACGATCACATTGGGGATATTGCCTATTTCGAGGGCAAGATTTACGCACCGATTGAAGATGTATCGTATGCCAAGCCGATCATCGGCATCTACGATGCCGACAGCCTAAATTTCACTGGAGACTATGCGCAGGTGCCTCAATCTCATCTCCCCTGGATTGCGGTGGACCCCAGAACCGGCTATTTCTACTCATCAGAATTTGATGGTGTCAATAAATTATTCGTCTATGACCCAAACCAAAACTTTGCTCTCATAGATGAGGTTCAACTGGATACCACACTCTCTCGTGTTCAGGGTGGTGCTTTCCATGGAGATTCACTCTATCTTGCTTGTGACAATGGTGATTATGTATATGAGGTGGGAGTCGCATCTGGAACGGTTACAGCTATTATTATAGTTCCAAACGGTCCTGAGATGGAGGGCATCGAAGCGTATGAGCTGGATTCCGGTGTCCTTCATTTTGTAGCTGAAACCGGTGGCGCTACAAACATATTTTATCATTACGACAATCTTTTGGCCCACGATGTTCGAGGTAGTTTTAAAATACCCAAGATCTTTAATATTTTTCAGAACTATCCTAATCCCTTTAATCTTAGCACAACCCTCAAGTTTGAGCTCCCTTCAACTACGGACATCAAAGTCATCGTGTATGATTTAATGGGTCGGGAGGTGGCCCGGCTGGTGGACAAGCGTCTAGAGGCTGGTTATCATTTTTTGGACTGGGACGGGCGTGATGCCCACGGCTGCGGTCTGACGTCAAGTATATACATCGCTCGCTTATCGACACCCGAGTACACCAAATCAATCAAACTGGTGCTCCTGAAGTAGTGGGGGAAGTAATAGAATCAGGCCAGCCGGTTTGCGTGGGTGATTCCTGAAAGCGGATTCATGGGATACAAGTATCTATCTGCATAGCAAAATAGGAGCCTCATGGTACAACTAATACGCTTCTTTGCTACCGGGGAGGACCAGCCTCGTTTAACAGACCAGCGTGAGATTGACCGGCAATACCGGCGCAATCGTCTTTCGGTAATGTTGGCGATTACCCTTGGGTACGGCCTCGCCTACACCTGTCGCCTGGGATTATCTGTCGTCAAGAAGCCATTAATAGACAGTGGCCTAATGTCCGCGTCCGACCTGGGCCTTATCGGTTCCGCGTTACTGTATGCCTATGCCCTGGGAAAACTGACCAATGGATTCCTGTCCGATCATGCCAATATTAAGAGGTTTTTCGCTGTTGGGGTGCTGGGCTCTGCCTTTATCAATCTAACCATGGGCCGGAGCGATCTGCTCTGGGTCTGGATAGCACTATGGGCTCTCAACGGCTGGTTCCAGGGATTTGGCGCACCTTCCGGAGCCGTTACGCTGGCAAATTGGTTCAGCAACCGGGAGCGGGGCCGCAGATATGGCATCTGGAGCACGGCCCATGCCTTTGGTGAGGGTCTGACCTTTATCGGTTCAGCGACGTTGGTGAGTTTCTTTGGCTGGCAGGCAGGATTCTGGGGGCCGGGCGTGATCTGCATATTCGTTGCTGTGGCCATATACTACACTTTGCAGGATCGGCCTGAGACTCTGGGCCTACCATCTATTGCAGATTGGAAAAACGATCACGCTGCTCCAGTTACTGATCAAGGGGGGGCGCCGCTGGATACCCGCAAGGCGCAAAAGCTGATCTTCAGGATTCCTGCCATCTGGATCTTGGGTCTCGCCAGCGCCACCATGTACATGACCCGCTATGCCATTAATAGCTGGGGCTTTCTATATTTGCAGGAAGCCAAGGGCTATTCCATGGTTGAGGCCGGTGGCATTTTAGGACTGAATGCCCTTGCGGGAATCATGGGTTGTGTGGCCTACGGCTACATTTCCGATAATCTGTTCCGTGCTCGCAGACCACCGGTAACCCTGGCATTTGGAATTGTTGAAATTGCCTCACTGTTCGTGATTTTCTTCAGTCCTCCCGGCCATCCGGTCCTGGTTACCGTCGCGTTTGTAATATATGGGTTCACTCTGAGTGGACTGCTGGCGGCATTGGGAGGCTTGTTTGCCATCGACATTGTACCTAAACGTGCCGCCGGCGCTGTCATGGGCTTCATCGGCATATTCAGCTACCTGGGCGCCGGAATTCAGGACCAGATCAGTGGAATGCTTATTGAGCAGGGCACTACCATGGTTGAGGGTGTGCGGTATTACGATTTCAGCTCGGTTGTGATTTTCTGGACCGGCGCCTCAATTGTATCGTTGATTCTGGCGGCATCGCTATGGCGCACTAAAGTAACTGCTTAGCGATAAGTGACGGGGACTATGATTGAAATATTTTTGACATTGCGATTTTCAGGCAAGCCACCAATGTAGGCCCGGCTGGCATTCGGCACGCGGATGATAGTGGATTCAACTATGGTGCTCACGCCACTGCTGGTCCCGGTCTGAAGGTCGCAGCCATCCCCCGGTTCAAAACCTTTTGTAACTGGGATTTAGAATCTAATGCCAGTTCGAGCTAGGACAGGGTCGTGTTCAAGCAAAAACTGCTGTAGTCCCTCCAAATCGTCGGTATTGATCAGATCTACGCCGGCCGCCAATAGCTCCAGCCAAACCGCCGTACGCGCCGGTGAGGGCTTATCAGGCGTGTCCCAGAAGCGCACTCGCCGTTCTTTTGCATGAGCCGTAGCGACGATTCTTATCAATTTCTTACGTTCTTCCGCCGGCATAGCTCCTTCGCCGTTCCAGGTGAAGTGAACAAACCACTTGTCGCTGATAAGCGGGATGAAGTTGGCCGGGGCATCTGAATCTAAATCTTCAAGTCGGCCATCGTAATACGCGTACCTGACAGTATCGATTTCCATGACTTCCCGCGGGCGGTTGCCAGAGATGACCGCAACCACCGGTCCGGTCTGCGCCCCGTCAAAACCAGTAGTGGATAAGATTACTACATAGTCTTGGAGCACTTCTCGGAGCACAGCATAGGTCGCCTCAGCTTCCGATTTGATATCGATCAGTAGCATGAACTGCGGACCATTCGCAAAGACCTTCCCACCATTCAGGTTTACCCGCTCACGCAGGGGATTTAGGTAGAGCGATTGGAGAGTCAATTCCGGCTGCACATCTATCAGGTCGTGGGCAACCAGCAGCTCACCGTTAACGAGATGTATATCGGCCTCGACGCTAGTGAAGCCAAGATCCAATGCATCCTGCAGGGGATACTCGTGCTCGTAGTCATTGTGAGCATGAGCCCGAGTAAGGAGTACCGGCCCGGCAGGCGTAGAGATATTGGTACTACATACAGCCCAGGCTGCGATAAGCAACGCCACTGCCAGTAATGGGAATGTTTTATTTCTATGCATCAGCGTGAATCAGAATGCTATCGATAATTGACCTGACCACAATGTTTTCTCCACTTATGAAGTTAACTGACCTTCCCCCATTTTTTTCTACCAGTTGTAATGCGAATTTAAGGTTTTCGGTTTCTCATAGGCTTGTTTGAACGCCTTTGGAGTCAGATGCTTCAACGAGCTGTGAGGACACTCCCGGTTATAGTCGCATCGCCAGACTTCGATAATCCTCCTGGCTTCCTGCAGATCTCTGAACCAGTATGGCTATGATAATGATACCATCACCGCCCAGGCAATCGTGGAGGACCTGCTCGGTATCATTAGATACTATTTCAGCAGCACCATTTTAATCGACTTGGTGTACCGGGGTGTAACCAACCGCGCAATATAGATACCGGTAGGTACATCCATACCACGGGCGGTCTTCCCGTTCCAGATGACTTGACGGTGCCCCGGTTCCAGCCTCTCATTCACCAGCTGGATCACCTCCCGGCCAAGGATATCGTAGACCACCAGATGGACTTCCGCAGCTTCGGGCAGGTCGAACCGCAGGGTGGTGCTGGGATTGAACGGGTTGGGGTAGTTCTGAGACAATTTGAATTCATTCGGAACCTGCTGAATATGGCTACGGGGTTGGTCAATACCGACAATAGCCGAGGGAATGTAGGCCACATTAACCCAGGAATTACTTAAAATCGTGTAGCTAGTATCGGTATAGTTATTTAGGTCGTTGTACTGGGCCTCACCACTGGCGCCAATGAGATCATATATATCAGGGTCTGAGAGTTCATCAGTACCGCCACCGCTCCTGGAAGCGCTAGCATCAAAAAGGATTTCACGCACCTGATCAACCGATCCCAAAGTCTGCAGCAACGCAAAACTCCAATTTTCCGTAGGGCTGCCTATGGTAGCAATCGGCACCGAAATCTCAATGATGTCCTGATCTGGATTCTGGGCAAGTAAACTTCCGGCAGAAACATCTGTTTCCGAAGTGTCAAATACGTTTATCTTCCCATTATTAACTGTTATTTTAAAATCCCAGGCATGATTAGTTCCCAAATTAACTTCGGTTTTACTCTCCACATTGTTTCTGCCACTGTCTGTTCCGTCCTTGTCAATCAAAATAATGGAATATGGGACCGCTGCACTACCAGGACTACCAGCTAAAGCAATCAAGAAATAGAAATTATTTTCATCATATGCGACCCTGAATTCGTCTATATCTCCTTCAGTTCCGGTATAATTGGTTGGATAGATGTAGGGTTCGGGGTTATCAGCAGCATTTGGAGCATCACCACCGTCGCCCAGATCGTCATCGATGGCATCCCTCCAAATATATTCATTGGCCCTCCCGTCAAGAAGCCAGCTATCGACTTGGCTAGGCCTCATGCTTCCCCAATCGTCCAAACTTCCATCAATATTTATCGAGACCCTGTGTGATTGAAGAATATTACTGAATTCGGTCCGAGTGACCGGATTATCCCCCTCGACACCGTCCGGGTCACTGAAGGTCACCCGAAAATCATACATCATTACACGGTTAATATCTAACACCGGAAGCGAGAATAGATTTTCCAAGCTGTCTTTCACCATCGCTCCATCGCTTA
>JACZSB010000141.1 GCA_022574435.1 Fidelibacterota bacterium | reverse complement strand
GACAAGTTGCGATTTCATGAAAGCCAGACCCCTTAGATTGCTACTTGCTCAAAACGTTGCGAATACATCGGTCGCATTACCATGTCCCGTCGCCACCCAGCGCCTCCAGGATGGGACAATCACCAACCGGACCACGGCCGCTACACGTTGCCGCTAACTTATTGAGGGCTTTTTTGATTCTTTTAAGGGACTGCAACTTTGCCTCAATGTCTATGATCTTAAGGTCCGCCCGTCGCTTAACCATGGCACAGGGAGTATCCGGGTCCACTCGTAAGTTGAGAAGCTCCTGGACCTCCTGGAGCGTGAACCCCAGATCCTTGGCACGCTTGATAAACTGGAGGCGTGCGACATCATCCTGAGAGTACTGCCGGTAACCGGAGGCACGCCGAGGCGGCTCGGGTAAAAGTCCTCGCCGTTCGTAGTAACGAAGCGTTTCAACGTTTACCCCGGCGCTATTGGCCAATTGACTGGTTGTCAGCATAGTCCATATTTCTCCATCTTCGACTAAGTTAAAGCCTGTACCTTAGTACGGAGTCAAGTCTTTTTTTGACGTTCCTTGTTTTTTTAATAGGTCGCTGGTTTCATGGGGCTTTAAGGCTGCGATCAGAGCAACGATTTAAGTCGGCAGGATAGTCAGGTCATGGTCACGTTGGAATCGTATAGGGGGGAAAGGGCCGTCTTGAACGCCAAAAACCTGGGATTTTCAATTGCCTATGGAACATTCTGAAGGTGACTCAGAATCCTTTGGTAACGTTTTCCTGCGACATTTTTTCTTTTGTAGACGGAAGACATGCGAAACCACCGCTGTCGTTCATTGAAGGGCCTAAATAAATAGAAACTCACCGCAATACTTCACTAACTGACTGGAGTACGGTCGATCTTCGGCTAAAACTCAAGTTAAAATCTCTGTTTCCTCCTAAGTCTCCGAAATATTCTCGGATCTTTAAAGCCTGAATCCCGTATCCGGTAGCGTATCACCCGCTAACCCCGCAATCGGCGGGGCCAACGGCCTGCCTAGGGGCAGGGCGGGATATCCGGCAATTCGTGCATTTGTTTGGGGTTTTCTGAGGGTATTTGGGCCTAGAGCCGCAAGCCCAAAAAATAATATCCCGACGAAAACAATGGTTCTCGCCGGGGATTTTAGTCGTAGCCCGTAGGAGAATCGAACTCCTGTTGCCAGGTCGAAAACCTGGAGTCCTGACCACTAGACGAACGGGCCGAAAAGGGCGGGTGAATTTAGCGCCCGGCTAAAATGCCCGGCAAGCAATTCGGCGCTCATGAACCGTCGGCAAACTGCCCTTGGCAGACGGCCTTGAATCTGGCTAGCTTACCAGCCCTGGCATGGATACCGGCAACCGCCATCTGCTCCTCTGGCTGACCCTGTTCGCCGTCGCCTTCGGCTACATCGAGGGGGCCGTGGTGGTCTACCTGCGGGAGCTGTTCTATCCCGGCGGCTTCAACCTCGACCTGCTGGCGCTCCGGCCGCGGCATATCGTAACCACCGAGGTAGCCCGGGAAGCCGCCTCGCTGTTGCTATTGCTGTCCGTGGCCCGGTTATCGGTACGCGGGGGACTGCGCCGCTTTGCCGTGTTCGCCTTCTGCTTCGGTGTATGGGACCTGGTGTTCTATCTGACGCTTAAGCTGCTCCTGGACTGGCCGCTCTCCCTGCTGGATTGGGACATCCTGTTCCTGATCCCCGTTCCATGGACTGCGCCGGTACTGGCCCCGGTGCTGGTGTCGCTGGGGCTGATAACGGCCGGGGTGATGCTGCTGCTATCCCCGGAGGAGCGCCTACCGAGCTTCACCCGCCGCGACTGGCTCATCGAGAGCGGAGCCGGCCTGGTGATCCTGGCCACTTTTTTCTGGGCACTACCTAATTTGGCGGCGGGGCGCCCGCCGGGGGCCTACCCCTGGTGGCTGTTCGCCCTGGGCCTCGGTGGCGGTATGGGGTGGTTCGTCTGGCGCTACCGTCTAGCCCGCCATTCCCCCGCCCATGACCAGCCTGCCGGCGGCGCAGAGCACCAGTAACCCCCCAAAAGTGGCTACTATGGCCGCACCGGTGGGGATGTCCATCCAGATGGACAGGGCCATCCCCAGGAGGGAGACCACCAGACTGAACAGCCAGCCGAACAGTAGCCGGGAACGCCAGGTCCGGTAAAACAGCATGGCCGCCACAGCCGGGACAATCAGGTACGAGAATACCAGGAGAATCCCCACGATCTGCACGGCGCTGGTAACCACCAGCCCAAAAAGGAGATAAAACAGGAAATCCCAGCGCCGATTCTGACCCATCTGCTCAGGGTCATGATACGACTTTGACACCGCCAGGAACTTATGTCGCAGAAGAAAAAGAATCACCCCGATAGCGGCGAACAGCATGAAAGTGGCCGCCACCATTTTAGGCGTGACGAACAGAATGCTCCCCACCATGAGGGCCTTGATGTGCTCGCCCCCTTCAGGCGCTTTGCTCAACAGTAGAACCATGACGGCCGCCGCCACCACGTAGGTGATGCCGATGATGGCCTCCTGAGGAATGCCGGTCTTTCTATCTCTGGTGAAGGTGAACAGCACCGCCCCCAGCAAGGTAAAGGACAGGGCCGTAAGATAAGCCGGAATAGTACCCGGTGCCAGCCCCAGGAGAAAACCGACCGTCGCTCCCACTGCCGCCATTTGAGCCAGTGCCAGATCGACGAAGATAACCCCTCGGATCACCACGTGCAGCCCCAGGTAAACATGGATACTGGAGATCACCAGGGTCGCCATGAAGGGCCAGAATAGCAGCTCGATCATTGGGGCCTCCTACAGTGATGACCGGGTTAAGGCCGTGGAAATTCGGGTGACCAACTGGTCCATCATGGCGATATAATCGCCGGCCTGGTCATTGCCGCCCACGGAATATGGTACTTTCACCACCGTGGCGCCGGTCTTGGCCGCCACCAGGTTAGGCGCCTTGTCCCCCTTAAAGGAGGCCACTATAATAATCGGTACCTGTTGCGCCCGCATGGTCTCGATGAGGTTCTTCAGATGCCCCGGGCTGGGCGAGATGCCGGGCTTGGACTCCAGCTCACCCGCGGCAACCAGCCCGAAGCGCTCCAGGAAATAGGACCAGCTGCGGTGATAGGTCACCACCTTCACCCCCCGGAAGGGCGCCATTTGGGCCTGCCAGCCCCGGGCCTCACCGGCGTCTGACTGAGCCTCAATCCCGGGGACCAGGTTCCCGCCAGGCCGGCGTTGCCACAGCCCTTCAGCATCCTCCCCTTCCTGAAGGGCGCTGCCAAACATGGCTATATCCACCTGCCGGCTGAACGACGCCGCCGACCGGGCATACTGGGCCTCATGCTCGGGGTCGAGCTCCCCCAGACGCCGGGCAATCGTGCCGGCGATGATGCGGGCATTGTAGGGGTCCAGCCAATAGTGGGGATTGCCCAGAGGATGCACATCTCCCATGGACCGGTCCACCGCCCCGGTGGGCACTTCCAGGCGCCGTATACCGGCAGAGGCGTCCAAGTGCCCTCGGCTGCCGAGGAGGATGGAGCGGTTGCGGGAACCCTCCAGGATCAGCCGTTCCCAGCCTTGTTCCAATTCCAGGCCGATACGGATGAACAGGTCAGCCTTGCGCAACTTGAGCATGTAGCTCGGTTTGGCATCGATGAAATGGGGGTCCTGCCGCCCGGAACTGATGCTGTTGACCGACACATATGCGCCACCCACGGCCTCGGCTATGGCCTTCAGATCGGTGGTGGTGGTGACAATTTGCAGCTTTTTCCCGGCAGCGGGGCCGGCGGCCAGCAGAATCATGATCCCCATCAGGAGGGCTTTTACATTGAACACTTTCATATCACCATTCCTTAAAATTTGTGTCCCGCGTGCCGGCCCAGGAGAAACTCATACTGCAGCCAAAGGCCCCAGGCTTTACCCTGCTCAAAAAACCGGGCACGATCCAGGTTCAACTGCAGCCGCACCTTGGAAAATTCGGATGGATAGTAAGTCAGGTTGCCGCCCACCCGCGTGCGCTGGTCACGCAGGGGATCACCGTCGTCTTTGCCCGATCCGGTGGCCGACTCATAGCGCACTCCAGCCACCCAACCGCGCTTGAGACCCCACTGCACCTGGAGGTACCCGCCCATATCGGTGAGGGTTTCCTGGATCCCGATGAACAGTTCCGAACTATGGGCCGCCGCTAAATAGTTTCGATGCATGAGCTCCCCCTGCAGCGCCACAAAGGGCCAGCCCTGATCGTTGGCCAGCGGCTGCCACTTCAGGTAGAGGTCCCCACCATAGATGGCCGTTTTCCCTTCCTCACCGGTGCGGTTGGGGCCCCATAGGGCCGATAGCCCCAGGTTCACCGTGGTCTCCTCACCGAGGCTTAACGAGTTGAGCCACCGGACCGACCGGAGCAAATCGGCCATGGACTCTAGCTCCCGGTCGACTAGAGGGCGGCCCAAAAATCGATCTTCCTCAGGGCTGTTCAGAAAACTCACCGCCGTCTCGCCGTTGGCGTTCTGGAGGCCCAGAAACAGTTCGGCATACCACGGCAGCGGTGAGAGCCATGCCACCCGGACGCCCGGTCCCCGCAGGCCGTCACCGCCGAACATGCGGGTGTTGATCACCGGCTGATCCACGTAGGACCAGCTGTGGGGGTGTTGGGGATTGAGGCGGCCAAATTCAGTGAAGTAGGTCCCGGCCCTCACTTGCAGCCCGAAAGGGAGGGTCTGGGTAGTTAGAAAGGCCTCCTCCAACTCAAAGATGGATTCGCCCTGCGCATCGATCTGGAAGATCAGGTGGGCCTCGCCGCGCAGGAACGGGTCAACGGCCCCCATCAAGGAAAGTTCAACATTTTGCACCGTAAAGCCCCGCTTATTGGGGTCGTGGGCGCCCCCTTGCAACGCCAGCAGCTCTCCAGCTGCGGCCGAGGACCAACCGCTGGAGAACAGACCACTCAAGGATATGTCGACATACCGGGGCTGGACGGCTATCCCCTGCGCCGGGAGATAGCCCGTAAATAAAACCGCAATTATTAAAGACCGCGCCGCATGCACGTTCATTCATTTTCCTCATGGAGTGAGTTATGCTTTTAGTGAAAGGGACCGGACTTAACCGGGCCGGGAGTCTAGAGGAGAATCGACGGCGGGGCGCGGCCTGCAAAGATAGGATAGGAGCGACCGGTCAGGGGAACTACTGGAGCCGCCAGCCAGGGAGAAATCCATCTGGCCGCGGTGGTGACGGCTAACTGGCCCAGGACGGCCTGCTGATCCCTGGGACCCCGCAGCCAGTTGCAGTCCTGATGGTGGACACCGTGGTCGGACTGCTCCTGCCAGGGCATGGTAACGGCAATGTCACCATCATGCCCCAGGCAGTGGCGGTGCATGTCCAACAGGAAAGGGGCCACGGCGTAAGACATGACCGCACCAAGGGCGATTGTGGAGACCAGAATCCGCATAGGGCTAGGAAATTAACACCTTATTCTACGCATAGTTCCGAAGATTCATCGTGTTATCCCTTGGCGAACTTTGGTATATCCCCCTCGTGGCGCTCCTTGAACCCGGCGTAAGCCTGGCTGTCGGTGTAGTCGATGATACTGATGATCTTGCCATCCTGGAATGACAGCACCGAGCAGGTGCGCACGATCAGCAGGTCGCCGGGGTATTTCGCCAGCCAGGACTTCTCGTAGATCTCCACGAACACTTTGCCATGGGCCTCGTCCTCGAACCAGTCCCGGCTGATCTGCTCATATTCGAAGCCCGGCCCCAGCCCCACCTTGCGATTCTCGAAGGAGGCGATCACATTTTCCCGGCCCTCGAAACGCCCGCCCAGGGGCGGCCGGCCCAACATTTCATAGGAAATGTCCGGGTGCATGGTCTGCCTGATCTCCTCCTGGTCGCCGCTGAAGAGGGCCGTCTCGAAGGCCTTGCCGATGTCAATTAATCGTCCCATGGAAGTCTCCTCGATTATAGGGTATGGTGTATTTCTTTCATTACAGATGTCATGGAGGCCACTGCTCTTGTCCCCCGAGTGGGTGGCACAAGCACCAGGGTCAGGGCCGTAAGGAGCGCCAGACCGACGTAGGCCACCGTAAAAATCCAGGGAGCGAGGTCGTAGTAGAGCAGCTCGTATAGCAGGTGCCCAAAGAAGGAGCGCCCATAACCGGCTTGCCCTGATACTATCAGCAGCCAGTTTTCCAGTAGCGTCAACGGGCAGATCTGTCCTACGGCGGCCTCGACGGCCACCAGAGCGATGCAACCCAGATGCACCCAGCGGAAGGCCCGGTGGCGAATCCAGCGCCACTGAAGCGCAGCCCCCAGCAGGATCAGGACTAAACCCACCAGCACGAAGGCGGCATATCCCAGGTGGACCGCTACCACCAAGTCCGAGAGCAAGGGCAGCAGGTGGGACTTAAGCATAAAGCGTCGTTCCGGTGTGCACCTCGTCCAGCCACCAATCACCGGTTCCCTGTCCCAGCATGTTCCTGGCGCGACGATTCAGTCGCCCGTCATCGCATAACCGGTGGAATTTTTCCAGTTGGATTATAGGTCGCTCCTCAGCCGATCTCCATGAATGCTCATAACCGGAGCGGCTTGATGGCCGCCATGACCGCCCCCGGGTCGTCCTTCCAGATAGCCGGGTCGGCATCCACATACAGCTCCACCTCATTGCCGTCCGGGTCCCGCAGGTAGAGGCTCTGGGTCACCGTGTGGTCGCTCATGCCCTCGATGGGGACCCCCGCCGCCGTCAGCTCGTCCCGCACCGCCCGCAGCTCGTCCAGCGAATCACCCACCTTAATGCCGATATGGTACAGCCCCAGCCGGTGGTGCTGCGGGGGACCAGGGGCATCGCCCACCTCGATGAGCAGAATCTCATGGTGGGTCCGCCCCCCGGTGAGGGCCAGGGCTTGCCCCGGCCATGATCCCACTTCGCTAAAGCCCAGCAGGTCCCGGTAAAAAGCCCCCGCCACGGTCAAATCCCGCACATAGAACACCACATGGCCCAGGTAATGCGCTTTCATTGTCTGCTATGTGCCGGACTGCTTGGCATGTGGACTCAAGGCCGTTCAGGTTCCCGCCGTTAGGGA
>JACZSB010000140.1 GCA_022574435.1 Fidelibacterota bacterium | reverse complement strand
AGTCTGCTCGGCAGTAAATCGACGAAGAGGGGAGGGGATTCTAACTTTCACATTCATGTTTTATCCTACTTTGGTGTCAGTGCGCTGGGAACTATCTCCGAGAATATGCTCCTATCCGGGGAAAGTTCCCACCACCTTTGTTCCGCTGTGGCGCCCTGCCGGATGCTGAGAATTTGATATACGAAACCTGGCAAGGCGCCCTCCAGGTCGAATTGCGACGGGATGGCGGGATGGTCCGGATGGGAGTGGTATATACCCACCAATTTGTAACCGGAGCGTTCAGCAAGATCCTCGCCTTCCATGTACTGCTCCGGAGTTATATAATAGTGGTGTGTACGTCCTTCCTGCTGCCGATTCTCAACGGGCCAAGCCACCTCCACCTTGACGGTGCCACCAGTTTCGCTGCCGCCCAAAAAGCCGCAGCATTCCTCAGGATAGGCAGACAGCGCCGACTCATCTGCCGCTGCCACGGCCGAGTCGCTAAGCAATAATTCTCGTTGAGCCATTTAGTCCAGCCATAATGATGTGCTGATGTAACGCTCCCCGGTATCGTTCAGCAATGTCACGATATTAGCGTTGGCATCTCTTCGTAGAATCTGCTCCACAGCCACCATATATGCTCCGGATGACTGACCGACAAAAAATCCGGCCTGGGCCAACCGGTGACACATGATACGGGCTGCTTCGGAGCTTATTTCCAGGTACTCATCAATAAATGTCTCATCTAAAATAGCGGGGATCACATCGCCCTCCTCGCCCAAAGGTTTTAGCCCCTCGATTCCGGGGAAGCGCTCAGGCCTGACAACGACCACTGTGACATCCCGGTTGTGCTCCTTCAATTTTCGCGAAATGCCCGTCACGGAACCGCCTGTGCCGATACCGCCTACAAAGTGCGTTAAGTCCGGCGCCTGCGTTATAATTTCCTCGCCGGTTGTTTCGTAATGGGCCAGCCAGTTGTCCTTATTACCGTACTGGTCGGCAAAATAGTACTTTTCAGGAGACTCCTTATATAGACGCTGGACCTCCCGCAACGCTTCGTCGTAGCCCTCCAGAGGGTCTGTCAAGATCACATTAGCGCCATGGGCCTTGATACGCATCAGCCGCTCTTTACTGGCGTTCCCGGGGATAACCAACTCCACTTGGTGCCCCAGAGCCTGGCCATAGATGGCGTAGGCGATGCCGGCGTTACCCGAAGTTGAGTCCAGAATGACTTTGCCGCCATCCAGCCGGCCCTGCTTGAAGGCATTGAGCAACATCCTGGCCACCGGCCGATCTTTTAAGGAACCGCCGGGATTCAAATACTCCGCCTTGGCCCATACCTTGGCAGCGGGATATTCGCCAGAGAATATTAAAATGGAAACCATGGGGGTTTTTCCGACCAACTCGAAGAGGCCCATATTAGTGAATCGCTCTTTAATATTGGGTCTCATTTCCAACCGATCTCTGCTCCGCCTTGAACACTAAGACCGGCAATTATTGGATCGTTGGCCGAACAGTCCGGCCTACTGTGATGGCGTCACCAGAGCACGCTCAAGGACTGTGCTCATTTCCCCCTTATTATGCAAGTCCACTACGATGTCGGCGCCGCCGATCAGTTCTCCGCTCACGAATAGTTGCGGGATCGTAGGCCAGTTGGAATACTCAGACAGACGCACCCGAATTTCGGGGTCCTCGAATATATTCACATCCTTAAACTCAACGCCATACGAATTCAGCACCTGCACCACTGCATTTGAAAAGCCGCACTGAGGCTGCTCCTTGGTGCCTTTCATATACAGGATGATGGGGGTGGTTTCAATGTCGTGTTTAATCTGCTCTGCAAGATTCATCTCTTTATACCTCTCGTACGTCGGGATTGCCGGTCAGGGCTGCTTTCATCAGTGGCGCCCAACCGAAATAGCAGGACATCAATTTCCCGGTTCAAATGCTGCGCCACAATCCACCAGTGTCCCTATAAAAGACTGAATTTCAATCGCTTCCATAGCAGCCTCCAGCGGTGGCGGAATATACGACTAAAATGATCCTATTTACAAGGTCCAGCTCGGCCAGGCGCCAATCCGAATTCCGGGTGTGATCCATCGGATTGTTCATCCAGCTACTGCTGATAAATCATCCCTAGTACAATAGATCCGTCTTGGCGGCCATTATGAAATCGTTACGGTGCAAGCCGCTGATGACGTGCGTCCACCAGGTCACCGTTACCCGGCCCCATTCCGTCAAGAGGGCCGGATGGTGTCCCTCTTGCTCCGCCACAACACCGACCTTATTGGTGAACAGCAGGGCATTGGCGAAATTATGGAAGCCATAAACCCGCTCGAGCCTATGGATGCCGCTACGCTCCACCAACGCCCATTCAGGCAGCTGCGGCATTAGCTCCTTGATTTCCTGCTCCGTGACCCGGGGCGAGTCCTGGCGGCAGGCCTGGCATTTCATATCTTTCAACAAGTCCATTTACAACCTCCATCTTTTGCGCCTAGCTAACTCTCACCTAGTATGCGAGCGTGAGTCCATACAGCATCGACTCATTTTAACTCGCGCGGTTTCTCCGGGCCAGATTTCCTCGACATCGGCCAGCTTCAGCAACCAAAGCCGGCAGCTGATCGTTCTCATGGCGCAGCTCAAAAACTTCGCTGCCAGCAGCTGCTCCGAGAGCATGACCCATTTAGGTGGTCATTCCAAGCTTCAAGCAGTCCTCGTTCCAGCGGCAAAACCGGGTTGGGGTGCAGTCTCCATTCGGGCAGATAGCGCAGACGCTTGCCTCTACTGACTGGCCTACCAGTGCGATGGTGGCTTTCCTTTAGCATCTAATTTCCTCTGCGCCCATCTCAAGGCTACTTTGCTCCACGATCAACTTAGTAAAAGTACGGCGAAGTAAAAACACCCCAATGGTCCCCATTACTCTGAACCGCTATGTTTTTTACTATCAATATTGACTAAATTTCAGGCCCTTGCCTGGCCTTACGACAATGAGTGGAACGGTACGATGCCATCCCATCGTCGATGTTCATGAGTAATGAGCCTATCAGGCAGGCCTCCGTTGGCGCCGCATTGGCCGCGGTTAGGCTTGGTGTTGGATGGGGGGAGTGTATGCTTATACGGACAGCGGGACAGCTCGCAACAACTTGACCGATGGCTTGGATGCCGAAAGGAATTATATGTCACAATTTGATCTGAAAATTGCCATTGGTGGTGCCGCCGGGCAGGGTATTGCCTCGGTGGGCAACATTCTCGCCCGGATATTCGCCCGCCGGGGGCTTCACATTGTTGCCTACAATGCTTATCAGTCTATCATTCGAGGAGGGCACACGTTTCTCACCATCCGCGTCAGCGGCGACCCCATAGCCACCCACGGTGATACGGTGGATATCTTGATCTGCCTCAACCAGGACACCCTGGACCGCCATATCGTTAACCTACGCCCCGGGAGCTATGTCATATACGATGGGGAGAAACTCAAACCGCTGGAGGCTCCCGCCAAGGTCAACCTATGTGCCTTGCCGATCAGCGAACTGGCCAAAAATCCTACCAACAAAATGCTGTCCAACACCATTGCCATGGGTGCGGCGCTCTACCTGGCCGGCTTTGACATCGATCCCCTGGCCGATTCACTGACCCAACAATTTTCCCGCAAGGGACCGCAGGTGGTAGAGGAAAACCTGGGCTCGGCCCAGGCCGGTTTCGACTTCGCCAAAGAGCACTTTTCGCCATTGGCCCACACGATTCCCGCCGAGCAACAGGCCCTGCCGGTGGTCACCGGGAACCAGGCCTTGGCTATGGGCGGCGCTGCCGCCGGGGTGAAGTTTTACTGTGCCTATCCCATGAGCCCGGCCACCGGGGTCCTGCACTGGATGGCAGCTAACGGACCAGACCTTGGTATTGTGGTGCGACAAGTCGAGGATGAAATCGGGGTGATTACCATGGCCATCGGCGCGGCCCATGCCGGAGCCCGGGTCATGTGCGCCACTTCGGGCGGCGGGTTTGCCCTCATGACCGAGGGGATCGGCTTTGCAGCCATGACTGAGACGCCGGTGGTGGTGATCGACGTCCAACGGGCCGGCCCTTCCACCGGCGTCCCCACCAAAACCGAGCAGGGCGACCTATGGCAGATGCTGGGCGCCTCCCAGGGCGACTTCCCGCGCATCATCGTGGCTCCCACTGACTTGGCCGACTGCTTTACCACCATACCCGAAACCTTCAATATTGTGGATCACCTCCAGTGCCCGGCCATGGTCTTGACCGACCTGTTGCTGTCCGAAGGCACCGGCACTGTGCATCCTGACGTGTTTAAATGGGACCAGAAGATTGACCGGGGGGCCATGATCACCGCATCGAACGGCTCTAACGGTGATGGCCCCTATCTGCGATATAAGCTCACCGACAGCGGGATCTCACCACGGGCGATCCCCGGCCTGGAAGGGTACATCCATGTGGTGGCTAGCGATGAGCATGACGAGGACGGCATCCTCATCAGTGATGAGTTTACCAACCCTCACAAACGCCAGGCCATGGTGGAGAAGCGCGGTCGAAAAATGGAGGCCGCCGCGGCCATGATTCCCGCTCCCCAGCTGGAGGGTTCGCCCGGCGCCGAGGTGACGCTGCTGGGCTGGGGCTCTACCAAGGGGGTCATCCAGGAGGCCATGGCGCAGCTTAATGCCGACGGGGTGACGGTGAATCACCTGCAGATCAAATGGCTGGTGCCGCTCCACAGTGATGAAATCGATGCGATCCTGTCCAAGAGCAAGAAAGTGTTCATCGTAGAAAATAATTACTCGGGTCAGTTTGCCCGTTACCTGCGTTCGGAGACCGGCTTTAACGCCGATGGCCACATCCGCAAGTATGACGGCGAGCCGTTCCAGCCGCACCACGTGGTGGATGGGGTTAAGGAACTGCTGAAGGGCAAGCTAACGCAATATGTACCCACTCACGAAATTATGGTTTAAGGAGACAAGCAGTGACATCAGTGACAATAGCAGAACGTCCCACTATAACGGCCAAGGACTTTCAGGGTCCGGTGGACCCCGACTGGTGCCCCGGCTGTGGTGATTTCGGCGTTCTGAACAGTCTGAAAAAGGCGTTGGCCGCCCTGGGCAAGGCCCCCCATGAAGTGATTACCATCAGTGGCATCGGCTGTTCCTCCAACCTGCCGGGGTTCATCAACGCCTATGGGATGCATACCCTCCACGGACGCGCACTGCCCGTGGCCACCGGTGTGCAACTGGCCAATCACGATCTCACCGTAGTCGTCACCGGCGGCGACGGCGACGGCTATGGCATCGGGGTGGGCCACCTGGTGCATGCCATGCGGCGCAATGTGAACTTGCTCTATATCGTCATGAACAATGAGATCTACGGCCTGACCACCGGACAGACCTCGCCCACCAGCCTGATCGGCATGCAGACCAAGAGCAATCCTTTCGGCAATATGGATATGCCGCTCAATCCGCTGGCCATGGCCATCAGCGGCGGGGCCACCTGGGTCGGCCGCGGATTCAGTGGCGAGGCGAAGCAGCTCAACCAGCTCCTGCAGGACGGCATGGAACACAACGGGTTTGCCCTGCTCGATGTCTTCAGCCCTTGTGTGACTTACAATAAGGACCAGACCTATGCCTTTTTTAAGGAGCGGGTGAAAAAGTTGGAAGACAACGGCCATGACCCCAGCGATTGGCGCCAGGCCCTGGAAAAAGCCTTTACCTGGAGTGACGAAGAGATTCCCATCGGTCTATTTTTTGAGAACCATGATCGTCCGGCCCTGCACGAGACGGAGCCGGTGCTCCAGAAGGGTGGCCCACTGGTACACCAATCGTTGGGCGTATCGGCTAAGCAGGGACAAAAGCTGGTGGATAAACTCATGTAAGTACGCCGGGGTGACAGGCTCTTAGTTCACCTATTGATTGTCCCACGCCACCATCATGTTGGTGTCAAAATTCCGCAGCCGTTGCCTCCAGCCGACTCCTGCGGGCAAACCTCTGTAACGCCACCAGGGCCCACAAGGCCTCGATAACAGTGATTGGGTAGACCTGGGCCAGGGCGCTGTAGACCGACGTAGCTGCGCAGCCGCCGGCAAATGATAAAACAAACCACCTGGACCGCGGCTCGAGCCAGTAGGACAAAAACATAATGGCAACGGCGATTGATCCGAATACAGTCAGCACCTTTCTCTCCTCTTCTGAAATAGTAAAATTTACCGCCTTGGGGGGCAAGAGCGGCTCCGGCATATAGGTGGGGATTTCGTTCGGGGCAACAAAGGCTGATCTAAATATCGTATATTAAGGCACCCGTGAGATCTATTTCGGCCATACTATTGGGGCTCTCCTTAGCCCTGCACAGTTGCGCACCAGACGCTCCACTGGTGACGGATGGGGCCGGTACCGCCTTGCCCTATAATATTGTTGTGGCCTCGGGCATTCGCGACGGCTACTACCTCAATGCCGAGCTGGCCCTATACCCTCCAAATCTGATCAAGGGGCTTCATTTGCAGTTGAGCCTCGAAATCGCAACACAGCCCAAACTGCTCGAGGCTACTTGGACCTTGGGGGCAGAATCTGGCAGCATCACCGCTGACTGGCTGGGGTTTTTTGGCGGTCAAGGTGGCCCGCCCATTATCGCCGGCCGTTTTCTGCTTCATCCCGGTTTAGCGCACAACACCACCAGCTTCATTGTGAATCTCCCAAAGACCGAAATCAAGCGCCAGGGCGGGGGTTTTTAGGGAGACAAGAACCGCTGCCCGAAGGGAGTGGTAGCTCCTGGAGCACTACTATTAGTTCCCACTACCGAAGATCCGGCTGTTAACGACGGCGGCGACGCCGTATATAGCGGTGGCACGGGAAACCCGCCGGCGGCGGAGGTGCGCCATAAACGGGGCCAGTCTAGGCTGTTGGGCGCCATTCCAAAGTAGCCTAAAGCCTACGAGACACTTTTGCTGATTTGAACAGCAAGCAACACCGTCACAAATGAATGAAACAGAGTTGGACTCGGTGGTCCCAGAAACCTAGCGCAGCTCGCCGTAGGGAGGCCCCCTGAACCGTTTACGGCCAGGGCTACGCCCAGGCTGGACCAACCAGGCCTACCATATCCT
>JACZSB010000139.1 GCA_022574435.1 Fidelibacterota bacterium | reverse complement strand
TATCGGCCTTTGTAGCCTCTGGAATCATAATGGAACTGGGGCGGGGGGTCCGCGCCCGGCGGCGCTCCACCGGGGAATCGGTCCTGACTGCCCTGCGAAACATGGTGGACCGCAACCGCAGCCGTTACGGGGGCTACATCGTACACATGGGTATAATTGTGATGTTTATCGGTTTCGCCGGCAAAGCCTTTACCATTGAGCGGGACCTGACTCTCAATGATGGCGAGCATGCCCAGTTGGGCGGCTATACCTTCACCATGGAGCGGCACTACACCGTCGAACGTTCCAATCACCGGGCCAAGATCATCGACCTGAAAGTGAGCCGGGGAGACCAATTTATCACCGTCCTCAAGCCGGAGAAGCGCTTTTACTCCGACCAGAATGACCAGCCCAATTCCGAAGTCGGGATCTATAGCCGGCCACTTAGGGATCTATATGCTATTTTAGGCGACGTGGACGTAAATTCCGGCACGGCGGTGCTGAAGATCATGATCAACCCGTTGGTACAGCTGGTCTGGTGGGGCGGTTTGATCATGGTGATAGGTACAATTGTGGTGCTACTGCCCAGCGCCGCCGAGCGCAAGCTGAAGGCTAGAATGGCATGAATCCGATCACAGTCGCGCTGATGTTGGCTTTGGCAGCCGGCGGGCTCCTGGGCCAGGAGGCCAAGGACCCACTGCAAAAGGAACTTGAGTATATGATCATGGCCCCTTGTTGCTACGGCGCCCCGGTGGGGGACCACGATTCAGACGCCGCCAAGCAGGTCAAAGCTCAGATAGCGCAGCTGCTGTCAGAGGGCAAAACCAGTGACGAGGTGCTGGACATGTACGTGGCCATCTATGGCGAGCGCATCCTGGCCCAGCCCCGGGCCCAGGGGTTTAACGTGCTGGCCTACGTAATGCCCATTTTGATCCTGGTGATTGGTGGTCTGCTGGTAATTTATGCCATCAATCAGATGACGGCGCCCCGTCCACAGGCCGCCCAGCCCAGCCGGCAGTCCTATAGCGATGAATTCTTCCAGAAAATAGAGCGGGAGATGGAGGAGCTCAACGTCTGAGATGGATACCGTTATAGCCCCCATTATCCTTTTTCTCATTTTCACCGGCGCAGCCTATTACGTGTTGGAACCGTTCTTGGCCCAGCCGCTCCTGGTGGCTGAAACTGACGATGAAACTATCGGCACCGCACTGGAGTTGCGCAAGATCAGCCTCTACAAACAGATCCGGGAGACCGAGTTTGAGCACGAAATCGGGATGACCGGCCGGGAGGATTTCGAGCGCACCCGCCAGGAACTGGTAGTTGAAGCCGCCGAGGTGTGGCAGACCATTGAAGGGTCTTCAGTGGAAGCACAGCCGGTCGCTCTTGATACGCCACCGCCGATGGTCGGACTCAGCTGCCCCAACTGTGGGACTGCGGCCGAGTCGGAAGCCCGCTTCTGCGCCGACTGCGGCTCCGCCCTCGGTAAGGTTTGTTCCCAGTGTGGGACCCAAGCCGGCCAGGGCGACCGCTTTTGCAATGCCTGTGGGCGCGGTCTAGTGGGCTGACCAGTGCCCCGGTGACTGCCCTGATTACCGCCACCGGAATCGGGAAATCCTTTAATTTGCGTCCGGTGCTGCGGGAAGTTTCCTTTTCCCTGGCCCCTGGAGAAACAGTCCTGCTGTTCGGCCGCAACGGTTGTGGCAAGACTACCCTGCTGAAAATCATGGCCGGTATCATGCGCCCGGAACGGGGACAGGCCAGCCTGGACCGCCGGGAACTGTTTACCAGTGACTGCCGCTGGCGGTACGACATGATCTATTTGGGGCACCGGCCCAGTCTGTACCCGGCCTTCAGCGCCCGGGAGAATCTCAGGCTCAGCCTGCGTCTGCGCCGGGTGGGCTGGGATGAAACGTCCTTCCAAAACCTTCTTGAACGCTATGGACTGTCAGATCGAGAGGACGAACCGGTCGAAGTCTATTCCGAGGGAATGCTCCAGCGGTTGGGGTTAATTCGGCTGGAGCTTTCGCGCTGGAAACTGGCCCTGCTGGACGAACCGACCTCCGCCCTGGATGCGGACGGAGCCTCCCTGTTGGGAGAGACCCTGGCCCGCTGGCGCACTGCAGGCCGCACGGTGTTATTCACCAGCCACGATATGCTATGGGGGGCCGAGCACGCTGACCGGGCTCTGCACTTGCAACGGGGCCGGATCGCCAGCGAGCTGGCCAGCCCCACGGCGCCGGAGTTGCTGGCCAGACTCACCGGGGAAACCTGAGAGTGGCTTTTCTAACGATCCTCGCCAAGGATATCCGGCTGGAGCTACGCACCCGGGAAAGCCTGGCCGCCATGGTGGTGTTCGCCCTGACGGTGGTGCTGTTGTTCGCCTTCGCGTTCGACTTTACACCTGCTCTCCGGGGGACCTTCACGCCGGGACTCATGTGGCTGACCTATTTTTTCGTGGCGGTGCTGGGCCTGTTGCGGGTGTTTGGGCAGGAGAAACAGCTGGAGGCCTACGATCTGCTCCTCACCGCCCCCGTCGATCGCAGCCTGATCTACCTGGGTAAGTCCACCGCCTTCCTCCTGCTGTTACTGGTGGCCCAACTGTTGAGCCTACCGGTGTTCGTCCTGTTTCTGGAACTACCGCTGGCCGCCGCGCCGGGGTATTTTATTTTGATCCTATTGGTCACCGACCTGGCCATTGCGGCTGTGGGTGGACTGGTGGCCGGACTGAGCCTGCGGGCGCCGGCCGGGGACACCCTGCTGCCGATCATCCTGTTTCCCCTCCTGACGCCGATCCTGATTGCAGCCACCAAGGCTACCAGTGCCGCCCTGGCCGGCCAGCCGTTCGCGGAATGGGATTTTTGGATCATGCTGATAATAACTTTCTTTGCTTTGTTTGTTTTAGCGGGTATCTTTACCTTCGATTATATTGCGGAGCAGTAGATGCAAACCTTCCATTCCATTCGTCGCAATCAGGTGCTGTTGGCCATCACGCTGCTGTTCGCGGCGGTCAATCTGTGGCTGATCTACGAGGTGGCCCCGGTGGTGGCCAAGCAGGAAATGGCCCAGAAGATATTCTATTACCATGTGCCGCTGGCCTGGAACGCATTCCTCGGTTATACCATCGTGGCCGTCACCGCCGGACTGTACCTGGTGAAGCAGGACCCCAAGTGGGACATTTGGTCGCTGGCGGCAGCGGAAGTGGCCACCGCCTTTGCCCTGCTGATCCTCATGACCGGGCCGATCTGGGCCACGCCCATCTGGGGCAAGTCCTGGAGCTGGGAGCCGCGCCTGACCACCACCCTGGTGTTGTTCGTTATCTTCTTGGGATATTTTATGGTGCGGGAGTTTGCCGGTCCCTATGAGCGCTCCTCGCGCTACGCCGCGGTGATCGGTATACTGGCGTTAATTGACATACCGTTGATACTGACTGCCGTTACCTGGTGGGCTCCCGAAGTACAGAGCCACCCGCAGATGGAAATGGCCAACCAGCCGTCCGCCATCCTGAGGGTGTTCTTTTTCTCTCTGTTCAGCTTTACATTGATTTTAATTTACATGCTCCTGTACCGCCGGTATGTGGGGGCGCTGGTCTACCGGCGTAAAATCGCCCAGGGAGAGATCGATCATGTATAAATACCACGGTTACCTGCTGGCCTGCATAATCCTGGTTTGGGCGGTAATCCTCGGTTTTGTATTGCACACCTGGCTGATGGAGCGCAGGAATATTTCACCGGAATAACCCGAGAGTAGTTGGATGGCACGTAAAATTGTTCATGTAGTGGGGACCGGTACTATCGGTGAGCCGCTCATCGGCCTGCTGAGCGACTACCGCGAGCAGCTGGGGATCGACGAAGTTAGTTTCCATAAAAATACTCCGTTGACCAACGACCGGGCGAAAGTCAGGGATTTGAACCGGCGGGGCGCCCGGCTGGCGGTCAACCCCGATGCCATGGACGGGTTCAAGAGCATCGGTTTGGACCCGGACCTGACCGCCGAGGAGGCCATCGACCGGGCCTCGGTGGTTATCGATTGCACACCTAAAGGGATCGGCCACAAGAACAAGACCGATTTTTACGAACGGTTCCGGGAAAACACGCTCGGCTTCGTGGCCCAGGGCAGTGAGTATGGGTTTGGTAAAATGTACGCCCGGGGCATCAACGACCAGGCCCTGACGCATGGGGAGGACCAGTTCATCCAGGTGGTCTCGTGCAACACCCACAACCTGGCCAGCTTGGTGCAGACCCTGGCGCTGGACGACGCAGCTCAGGATAACCTGGTGGCGGGGCGCTTCGTCATCATTCGCCGGGCCAACGATATCAGCCAGGACCTGGCTTTTGTCCCCTCGCCCGAAGTCGGCCGGCATACCGACGATCAGTTCGGTACCCATCACGCCCGGGATTGCGCCCAGCTGTTTGCCACTATAGGCTACGACCTGAACCTGTTTTCCTCCGTCATGAAGGTGAACTCCCAGTATATGCACATCACCCATTTCAACCTGATGGTGAAGGAACCGACCAACCTGCAGAAAGTGATCGACCGCCTGGACGCCAATGATCGGATTGCGCTCACCGAAAAATCGACGGCCAATCAGGTGTTCTCCTTCGGCCGCGATCACGGGCATTACGGTCGCATTCTCAATCAGACGGTGGTGGCTGTGCCCACTCTCCAGGTCCGCAACGACCATGAGATCCTGGGCTACGCTTTCACTCCCCCGGACGGCAACTCTCTGCTGAGCTCCATCGCCGCGACGGAATGGTACCTATATCCGCACAGTTTTGAGGAAAAAATTCAATGCCTGCAGGAATTGTTCTTCGATGAAGTTTGATTTATGCAGCTAAGGACCATAGTAAACGGCCCGTTTAGGGGGAATGCCTACCTGATCTGGCCGGACGGGGACAGCCGTGCTATCCTCATCGATCCGGGCGACGATCCTGAGCGCCTCCTGAAGGCACTGGAAACAGACGGTCTAACCCTTTCCCTGATGCTGGTCACCCATGGCCACCTGGACCACATAGGCGCCGCCGAGCCGCTACGCCTTGAAACCGGAGCTCCGGTCTGTGTGCCGGCTGGTGATCGGGAGATTGTGGCGCTCCTGCCGGAGGCCTGCCGCCTGTTCGGCTTGCCGGAGTTACCGGTGCCCCAAGTGGATCACTGGCTTGAGCCGGAGGAAGGGCAGTTGGCCGAGGCGATTCCCCAGGGCCTACCGGAAGGGCTGGAGATTATTGTGCGGCCCACACCGGGACATTCCCCCGGAGGGACCTGCTATCAGATTGGAGAGCATTTATTCTCAGGCGATACCCTTTTTCAGGGGTCGGTGGGGCGCGTTGACCTGCCCGGCGGCCACTGGCCCACACTGGAAGCATCCCTGCTGCGACTGCTGCAGCTGCCTGATGAAACCGTGGTGCACCCGGGACACGGACCGGCTACCACCATCGGCCGGGAAAGAAAGTCCAACCCTTTCCTGCTGGAGATCGGTCAAAAGGAGATAATTGATGCCTGAAGACCGGCGCGCCATACTCAAAGCCATGGAGGACCGGGTATTGCTGTGCGACGGCGCCATGGGCACCATGCTCTATCTCAAGGGCGTTTTTGTCAACCGCTGCTTCGACGAGCTAAATATTTCCGAACCGCGCCTGGTTGCCAGTATTCACAAGGAGTATATCAACGCCGGGGCGGAAGTTATCGAGACCAACACGTTCGGCGCTAACCGCTACAAACTGGAAAAATTCGGTCTCGAGCATCGGGCTGCGGAAATTAACCGGCTGGCCGTTGAGCACGTCCGGACCGCTGCCGATGGAAAACCGATTTTCGTCATGGGCGCGGTGGGGCCGTTGGGGCGGCTCATTATAAATGAGAAGGGCATCAGCCCCCAGCAGGCTCATGACGCCTTCATAGACCAGGTGTCGGTCCTGGTGGAAGCCGGGGTAGACGGGATTATATTTGAAACTATATCACACCTGGGAGAGATGGCCATAGCCTTGGAAGCGGCTCGTGAGGTAGACCGTGAGATTCCTATCGTCGGGCAGTTTGCCTTTGCTGATGAGCACAACATCCTGGCGGGTGCTTCGGTGCAGGAGGCCGTCACTTTACTTGAGGAGAAAGGCGCGGATGTGGTGGGCGCCAATTGCGCCGTCGGTCCCCGGACTCTTCTCGAGGTAACCAGGAATTTGGTGGCCCTTACCGACCGGCCGGTCTCGGTCATGCCTAACGCCGGGAGCCCTGAATATGTGGACGGCCGGCTGCTTTATTTTGCCACCCCGGATTATTTCGCCAAATATGCCCAATATTTTATTGATGCCGGCGCCCGGCTGGTGGGGGGCTGCTGTGGCACTACTCCCGAACATATCCATTCCATGGCCGGTACTGTCAGGGCGCTGGGCAAAAGTGGCAAGGTAGCCATTAAGGCCGTAGCGGTGGAGGAAGAGAGCCGTCTGGAGGAGGTGCCCATGGCGGAGCGCTCGCCCCTGGGCCGCAAACTGAGCGCCGGCCAGTTCGTCATCAGTGTGGAAATCGATCCCCCCAAGGGATTGCGGCATGCCAAGGCGGTCGAAGGCGCCCGGGTCCTGAAAGCGGCCGGTGTGGATGTGATCAACATTGCCGACGGACCGCGAGCCACCGCCCGGGTCAACCCCCAGTCAATCGGGCTGATTTTTGAGAGGGAAGTAGGGATTGAGACTATCCTGCACACTTCCTGCAGGGACCGCAATCTGCTGGGACTCCAATCGGATATGTTGGGGGCCTATACCAACGGTTTCCGCAACATCCTGGCGGTCACCGGCGATCCGCCCATGATGGGGGATTATCCCTCCGCCACCGGTGTGTTCGATGTGGATGCCATCGGCTTGGTGAATATGCTGAAGAACCTGAACCAGGGATTGGATATGGGGGGGCGCTCCCTAAAGGACCAGACCGCTTTTACTATCGGGGTAGGCGCCAATCCGGCGGCCCAGAATCCGGAGCGGGAGATGGACCGCCTGGAGCGAAAAATAGAATTCGGCGCCGAATACATCATGACCCAGCCTATCTATGATCACGAGCTGTTGCGCCGCTTCCTCAAAAGCGTTGAGCACCTGAAGCGGCCGGTACTTGCCGGCATTCTGCCGCTGGCC
>JACZSB010000138.1 GCA_022574435.1 Fidelibacterota bacterium | reverse complement strand
GGGAAAAAGGGCTCAAGCGTCTGACCGTAATGAACCGTACTGAAGACACCGGGCGTAGCTTCGCGGCACTGGTTGGTGGTCACTTCAAACCGATATCGGATTTGGCGTCCGAAATTGCGGATCACGATATTATCATCACCTGCACCTCGGCCGGCATAATCCTCATCAGTAGTGAACTGGTGCAAGAGCGGGAATCTAAGCAGCTATTCCTCGATCTGTCACTCCCTCCAAATATTGATTCCGCCGTCAGTGATTATGTCAACGTGATCCGAATCGATATCGACACGATTCAGAACCATATTGACCAGTGGATGATCGCTCGAACCAACGAGATACCCAAGGCAGAGGCCATTATTTCTGAAGAAATGCTATCCTTCCAGTATAGGCAGATTATGGATATTGCCTCTCCCGCTATGGTACGGCTGAGGGAAGAATTTGAAATAATCAGGCAAGAAGAACTCCAAAGAGCCGCGAACGGTTTGCAACCGGATACCCGGTTGGCCCTGGAAATATTATCCCAGCGGTTGGTGAAACGTCTCGCTGTGTTACCCATCGAGATTTTCAGTAGACACGCCGAAGCGAATACCTTGGCGATGGAAGAAATACTCGATGCCTCATTTAACTGACTATCCCCAAATAATCCGGCTGGGGACTCGGGGCAGCGCCCTGGCGCTATGGCAGGCTGAAAGCGTCAAAGCAACTCTCCTGGCCAAATACCCGGATACGAGTGTAGAAATTCAGGTTATCAAAACCAGCGGCGATAAGGACCTCACCACGCCATTGGATAGCCTGCCCTTCCCCGGTTACTTCACAAAAGAATTGGAAGCTGCTCTCAGGGAGGGAAAGATCGATATTGCAGTCCATAGTCTGAAGGACATGGCAGCCAGAACGATAGACCCATTCAAGCTGGCCGCCGTACTGCCCCGGGGAGCTGCTGAAGATGCCCTGGTCCTTAATCCCAAGTACAAAACCGTTAACGATCTGCCACCGGAGCCGTTCATTCTGACGGGATCAATTCGGCGCCAGCGCCAACTGGCGCGATTGTTCCCCGGTTGCCGAACCGGGCACGTCCGGGGAAATATCAAAACACGTATACGCCAGCTGTCTGAGCAAAATGCCGATGCCCTGGTGGTTGCCAAAGCGGCCTTGATACGGCTTGGAATTGAGGATCAAAAGTTCATCACGTTCTCCGTGGATCAGATGATACCCGCGCCCGCCCAAGGCGCCATCGCTATCGAGTGCCTGGCCAAAAGCAAGTCTCTCCTGGCGCTACTGCATACCATCGAGGACAAAATAACCCGTAAGGCGGTAGATATTGAGCGGCAAATCACGGCGCTGCTTGAAGGGGGCTGTACGCTGCCTTTGGGCGTCCATGTTTCGCCGCAGAAAGCCGGTCTGTCGCTCACTGTTGGCTTTTTCCCCAAGGATCCTAAAGATGTCCAGATCATCCAGGAAACTATTCATTCCACAGACGATATACCTGCGGTGATCGCCGCAGTAACCGGCCGGTTCCACCTCGAAGGGGCCAGATAACGATTACCCCGCGCGTCATACTTTGGAGTTTGACAACCCCACCCGAGATTGAGGAGAACGGCGTCTCACTGATCCACATTCCCTTTCTTGAAACGTTGGGAATGCCCGAAAATCTTACCTCCATTATGGCCACCGCAGCACGATCTATCATCGTCACCAGTCTCAAGGCAGTGGCAGCCCTGAAGCACCACATCGGTGAATTGCGTAGGCGGCCTATTGTTTCAGTAGGCCCGGCAACGACCAGAGCACTCACGGAAGCGGGCTTTTCGGATGTCACCATGCCTGCAAAATACACGGCGGCCGGAATAATTGAATTACTCGCTACCAGGCCTCTGCCACAACCTGTCCTTTTCCCACGAGGGAATCGTGGCGGCGGCCCGCTCATCGAATATCTGAACGCGAATAAACTGATCTGCAGCACTCCCATTGTCTATGAGACTTGTGAACGTGACCTGGCAAGTATCCGGTCGGATGTGGCCGCTATACCAAACCTGGAAATCGTAGTCCTGGGCAGCCCCTCGGCATTGAGCGTCTGGAAGCAGATAAACGATATTGTGAAACCGGCGCCCCTGATTTCAACAATCGGCCCCACCACCGCCGAAGCCTGTCGTCAAGCTGGTCTGCCGGTGTGGCTGGAAGGCTCGGGAGAATCAACCGGTTTGATTGAAAAAATAATGGCGAAATATGCCATAGTAGCATGAGTTCGACCAATTTATTTATGGACACGCTGGCATTGAAGCCCACCCCCCGCCGCCCCATTTGGGTTATGCGACAGGCGGGGCGCTACCTGCCCGAGTATCGCGAAATACGGGCCAGGTATTCGTTCCGGGAAATGGTGCAAACAGTTGACCTCGCTACAGAGGTAACCCTGCAACCGGTCCGGCGCTTTGGCCTGGATGCGGCGATTATCTTTTCCGACATCCTGGTCCTGTTGGAGGCACTGGGCGTACCGTACCGGATCACCGAGAACAAGGGCCCAGTTCTGGATCGGGCAATTAGAACTGAAGACGACTATGCCTCATTGTCGGAAGCTCCCGTCTCTGATTCTCTCGGCTATGTATATAGTGCCCTGGGCATTTTGCGGCAGGAACTGCCAACTGATGTGGCCCTGCTCGGTTTCGCCGGCGCGCCCTGGACTTTGGCGTCCTACCTTATTGAAGGCGGCAGCTCCACGACCGGCTTCCCGGCCATCCGGGCGCTACTTGAGACCAACCCGGCATTATTCGGCAAGATTATGGACCGGATTACCGAGGGGGTCATCGATCACTTGAAAAATCAGCTGGCCAGTGGCGCCGATGCTGTACAGGTCTTTGATTCATGGGCCGGTATGCCCACCAGGGACGTTTTTCGGCAGGCGGCGCGGCCCTACCTCCAACGTATTGCCGACGCACTGGATGGGGAGTATGTGATCTTCTACCCCAAGGGGGCCGGACATTGGCTCACTAAGGAAGAAGTGCACCAGTTCGGTATCCTGGGGGTGGATTGGACCCATTCCCTGGGCTATTACCGGGAGCATTTCGGACCCGATGTTGTGCTTCAGGGCAACCTTGATCCGGCCATCCTCATGACCGACGCCCAAACGATCCGCCAGGAAGCCTGGGCAGTTCTGGATAGCCACGGGCCCGCCCCTGGGCACATCTTCAATCTCGGACATGGGATCACACCTGATGTCCCTACGGACCATATGATGGCTCTGGTTGACGCCGTACACGAACATTCCATGGAGACGCTGCAATGAAATTAGACCTTGAGTTGGCTAAAAAATATTCACGCCCCGGACCCCGGTATACAAGTTATCCTACGGCGCCCCATTTCAGTGAGGATATCGGTCCGGCACACTATGCGACTGAATTGAACGATGCCGGTACGCCGGTCACAGATCAGTTTTCACTTTATTTTCATCTCCCCTTCTGTCGCTCACTGTGCTATTTCTGTGCCTGCAACATGATCATCACCAGTCGGCGGGAACACATTAACGACTATTTAAATATTCTTAAGCAGGAGATCGATCTCCTCTCCTGCCAGATCAATAAGGATCGCAAGGTTAGCCAGCTGCATTGGGGCGGCGGTACACCCACCTATCTCACGGCCGATGAGATCCGGGACCTCATGTCCCATATCCATAGCCGTTTTTCTTTCACAGCTGATGCGGAAATCTCTATTGAGATCCATCCCGGTGAGATGTCGCCTGATCGTGTTGTTGCCATAGCCGAATCGGGATTTAACCGCGTTAGTTGCGGCGTGCAGGATTTCAATCCAAAGGTACAAGCCGCTATTAATCGAATTCAACCGTACGAGATAACGGCGGAGGTGCTGGAGCTGCTGAAAAGCAACGGTATTGATCACTTCAACCTCGATCTCATCTATGGTCTGCCGTATCAGACGGTAGAAAGTTTCAGCGAAACACTGGAGCAGGTGTTGACCCTGCACCCCAGTCGTCTGGCGGTATATAATTACGCCTATGTGCCGTGGCTGAAGAAGCATCAGAATCTCATTGATGAAGCACTACTGCCCACACCGGAGGTAAAGCTGGCTATGCATGCCCGGATCATCGAGTATCTGACCTCAGTGGGCGGTATGACCTTTATTGGGATGGATCATTTTGCCCGCCCGGAGGACGAACTGGCGCTGGCCCTGAACAAGCGGGCGCTCCATAGAAACTTCCAGGGATACAGCACCAAGGCTGGTCTCGATATGTACAGCCTGGGCACTACGAGCATCAGCCAGACATATAACTATTATGTCCAGAATACCAAACTCATCAGCAACTACCGCGAAATGGTGGCGGGTGGGCAACTCCCCGTTGAGCGCGGGATCAGATTGACCGAGGATGATCATCTTCGCCGACAGATTATCCAGGATATCATGTGCCAGTTTGAGCTGGATACAAAAAAATTATCGGCCAATTTCGGCATCGATTTTCGAGCAGATTTCGAGCATGAAATCTCCCGCCTGGAAACCTTTGTGGACGACGGCTTATTGGTCGATGAAGGTGATAAGATCCTGATCACCGAAAACGGCAGATTGTTCATTCGCAATATTGCCATGGCTTTTGACGCCTACCTGCCACACGACAGTCAGCCTACCACCAGCAAACAACCGCGGTATTCGAAAACGGTATGAGCAAAAAAGTGGTCCTACTGCTGAACCTGGGTGGTCCCGCTGACCTCAACGGTGTGGAGCCTTTCCTGGTAAACCTGTTCAGTGATGTGATTTCCTTCCCCTGGGGCCGGCTGGGATCCAAGACGCTCGGCAGGTTAATCGCCCGGCTCCGCAGGGAACATTCCCGGAACCTCTACCGGGACATCGGCGGCGGTTCCCCCATCTTGCAGGAAACCGAAGCGCAGGCCGTAGCGTTACAGGCGACGCTTGGTGACGGCTATCAGGTGCAGGTTGCAATGCGGTACAGTCCCCCTACCATCGAGGCCGTTCAAGCCTCGCTGCTGCAGACGATTGAAGCATGGGAGGAGATCATCGTCCTGCCCCTTTTCCCCCAATACAGCTTTGCCACGACGCGTACTTGCTATCAGGTCTGGTCACAAAACCGCGCGCTCAGTGGCCGGGCAACCTTCGTAAAAAGCTACCATGACCACCCCGGCTACATAGCAGCAGTCCGCGAACTGATCAGGACCACACTGAATACGGATGCTGGTGGTGAGGGTTGCCACCTGCTCTTCAGTGCCCACAGCGTGCCTGAGAGTTATATCCGTCGGGGCGATGTCTATCAGGCCCAGATCAAAGAGACTGTAGGGCTGGTTATGAAAGGTTTGCCCAATAGCTATAGTCTGGCCTATCAAAGCAAAGTGGGGCCGGTAAAATGGATTGGTCCCTCGACGAAGGATCGGATTGAAGAGCTGGGTCATTCCGGGCTGACCACACTGGCCGTAGTGCCCATCGCTTTCGTCTGCGAACACCTTGAAACTTTACAAGAACTCGATATCCTCCTGAGTGAATTCGCCCGGAACGCAGGGATCGTCAATTACTTGCGTGTCCCAGCTGTAGGCACGCACCCCAAATTCATCAAGGCCTTGGCCGATATCAGTATTCACGCAGCCAGATATGCGCTATGAAAGTTGCGGTGCTGGGAGCGGGTATTTCCGGTCTGGCCGCCGCCTGGCGGCTGGACAACCTCGGTCACGACGTGACTGTTCTCGAATCGTCAAGCACCACCGGCGGAATGATTAAGACCGATCAGAAAGGGAAGTATCTCCTTGAGGCCGGACCCCACGCCATTATGCCCAACTACAAGGCTCTGCTGAATGCTCTTCCTGATCTGGGGTTGATGGATTCCTATATTGAAGCCGGGGCCAATGGCAGGAATCGGTTTATCTGCCTGAATGGCCGCCCGGAGCCAATTCCCATGGGGCCGATCAGTTTCATGCGAACGCCGCTGCTGTCGTTTGGCGCCAAACTGCGGGTGCTGAAGGAACCCTTTATTGCTCCTTTGCAAGCTGACGAAAGTGTGGCTTCTTTCTTTACCCGCCGAATGGGGCCGGAGGTCGTCACGCGGCTGATCGACCCCTTTATCTCCGGCGTCTATGCCGGGGACCCGGATCGGCTCTCCGTCGCGTCGGCCTTTCCCATATTAAAAGGCTTTGAACGTGAGAGTGGCAGTCTCATCAAGGGCGCCTTCAAACGGATGCGCGCGGTCCGCAAGCATGCTGATCCGGGGCAACCGAAAGAACGCCGCCGACGGAGCATGTACTCCTTTAATCGAGGTCTCCAGGAAATCCCCCAGGCCCTCGCTCATCGATTAGGTGACCGGATCCGGTTGCATACACCGGTAGAGGAACTGCAGGCTATTGGTGATAACTGGTCTGTGAATGGCGAATCTTTCGACGCTGTCATCTCCACCATCCCGACCCATACGTGGGCCGGTATCAATGGCCATCTCTATCCGCATAGCGGCCTGGAGTATGCCTCAGTGACGACGGTCCATCTGGCCTATCCCAAAAGTGCCGTCAAAGCCCGCACCGACGGCTTCGGTATGCTTATCCCGGCGGTGGAGCAGCGTCGCATCCTGGGGATTCTCTTCGATAGCAGCCTGTTCCCTAATCGGGCGCCGGAAGATCAGCAGCTCTTCACCATCTTCATGGGTGGCCTACGAAACACCTGGACAGTCGCGAAGCCGGTTGCGGAGCTGCTTCAAATCGCCCATAGGGAGGTAGCCGATCTCATGAAGGTGGAGGGCATCGATGCGCCGCTTTTCTCCCACGGCCATCGCTGGACCCACGCCATTCCACAATACGATTTTAATCATCCGGCCGCCGAGCAGCGCCTGAACAAATTCGAAAACGCTCACAAGAATTTTGTCTTTGCCGGAAACTATCGTAAAGGGATCTCTGTTGGGCATTGCTTTGAGTCCGGATTAGATGCCGCCCAGCGGCTGATCGCCAATACTGATTCATAAATATTGAGAGCGCATCGCCATGTCTGACCATGACGCACCAGCACCCTTTATACGTCCGCGGCGCAATCGCCGCAGCCAGGCCATTCGCGATATGGTTGCCGAGACACACTTCGATCTGGCCCAGCTCATCATGCCCCTCTTCATCATCCC
>JACZSB010000137.1 GCA_022574435.1 Fidelibacterota bacterium | reverse complement strand
GAAGCCGTAGCCGGCCGCCAAATCAGGGAAGCGCTTATTTAGAACAGCCAGACCCTTCTTTGAGGTGAAAACCATCCCCACCGCCAGCTCCTCGCCGGAGCGTAGCGAGCTATGTAGATCATCTTGAATGATGCGCTGGAACAGATCATGGGGCAGATCGGTGAGCAGGCCGCCGCCATCACCGGTTTTATCGTCCGCGCCCTGGGCGCCCCGGTGGGCCAGACGAGCTACCGCCTGTAGGGCCCCGGTGACCACCCTCCGGCTCGGTTCTCCCGATAGTTCGGCGATGAAGCCGGTCCCGCAGGCGTCATGATACCGGTCAGGGTCGAACAACGGGTATATATCAGTGAGCCTTACCATCGCTCAATGCCTGGGAGCCGTGCTTATGCCGTAAATGAGTAGGACCGTCATCTTACAAACCGGAGCCGGTACTGCTGTCACCCACCGGACTTTTGTCGTGGGGCTCTACTGCACAGGAATCCACATACTCCACCCGCCGAAAATCGAACTGGGGGTCGGAGCACACCGGGCAATCGGGATCCCTGGTGACTCGCACTGGCCGAAAAGTGGAATCGATGCCATCGTAAAGCAACAGCCGGTTCTTTAGGGTCGGCCCCACCTGGTAGCCGGCACTATTCAGGATCAGTTTCAACGCTTCGGCCGCCTGGAGCGAGCCAATAATGCCGGTGACCACCCCGAAAATGCCGGCCTCTACGCAGCTGGGCGCATATTGCGGATCCGGGGCGGAGGGAAAGATGCATCGATAGCAGCAACAATCCGGTTCCCTGGAGAAGGTGGTCACCTGTCCGGAGAACTGGAGCACAGCGCCAAACACCAACGGCTTCCCGGCCTGGTGGCACACATCGTTTATCAAAAACCGGGTGGCGAAGTTATCGCTGCCATCGACGACAATATCGTAGCCCTCCAGCAGGTCCCAGACATTGTCCGAACCCACTTTCACCGGGTGCGGCACGATCTCGATTTCCGGATTGATCCCCTCCAATGTCTCCACCGCCGATTCAACCTTGGGCCGTCCCACGTCAGCGGTGCTATGGAGTATCTGCCGCTGCAGGTTGTTCAACGACACCTGGTCGTAGTCCACCAAACCGAGTGTGCCCACCCCGGCAGCGGCCAGGTAAAGGGCCGCCGGCGAGCCCAGCCCACCAGCCCCCAGCACCAGCACCCGGGCTGCATTCAGGGCCAGCTGGCCACCTTCGCCGACCTGGTCCAGGGCGATATGGCGGGCGTAGCGGTTATACCACTCCAGGGGGCGGTCTACTTCTTGGGCGGAGATAACCACCCTAGCCTCCGGCGATGGCCGAGATGACAGTTACTAAATCGCCTGGCTTGACAGTGGTGGCTAGCTGCTCCTTGAAACGCACATCTTCCTCGTTTATATAAATATTGATATGCCGGTGCAGCGTGTCTTCCGACTCCAGCAGCCGGCCGGTCAGTCCCGGGTAGCGCCCGTCCAACTCCACTAATGCCTCACCGATGGTGCCGGCTGCCACTTCCACTTTGTCATCGCCGCGGACCACTTGCCGTAAGGGACCTAGAAATTCAAATTGCACTGACACTGTTAGCCTCCATTTGTATTTTTGGATCCCGGCATTCCCGGTAAGCCGAATATTTGGGTTCAATCACCGGCAAATCAGCCGTACGATAGGCCACCAGGTCGGCGGTCTTCAAGCCGTTGCCGGTGATGCACAGCACCGTCACCGCCTCCCGGTCGAGTTTGCCCTGGGCCAACAATTTTTCGGTTACCGCCACTGTGACCCCCCCGGCGGTTTCGGCGAATATCCCTTCGGTTTCCGCCAATAGGACGATGGCGCGAACCGTGTCCTCATCGCTCACGTCCTCGGCCCAGCCACCAGATTCCTTGATTGTGCGGGCCGCTCGCAATCCGTCGGCCGGGGCTCCGATGGACAACGATTTGACCACCGTATCCGGTTTAACCGGGATGATCTCCTCGGCGCCACTCTTTACTACGGTTGCTATGGGCGCGCAGCCGCTGGCCTGAGCACCGAATATCTTAACGGACCGCTCGTCCACCAGCCCCACCTGCACCACCTCGTGGAACGCCTTGCCGATCTTGGAGATCAGCGAGCCGCCGGCCATGGGCACCACCACTTGATCGGGTAGCTGCCAGCCCAGCTGTTCGACGATCTCAAAGCCAACCGTCTTCGAGCCTTCGGAATAGTACGGCCGCAGGTTAACGTTGACAATCCCAATCTTTTCACGGTAGGTCAGTTCCGTGCACAGGCGGTTTATGTCATCGTAGGTCCCGCGCACCTTGATCAAGTGCGTCCGGTAGCAGGTGGTGGCCACGATCTTCTGCTGCTCGAGGTCCTCGGGCACTAGAATGATGCTGGTCAGCCCCAACATGGACGCCTGGGCCGCCAGGGCGTTGGCCAGGTTTCCGGTGGAAGCGCAGCCTACCTGCTCGAAACCGAAATCGACCGCTTTGGCCAGCGCCACCGAAACTACCCGGTCCTTGAACGACAAGGAAGGGAAGTTTACCGCATCGTTCTTAAGGTACAGGTTGGGCATGTCCAGCGCCCGGCCCAACCGGCGAGCCCGTATCAGAGGGGTCCATCCTACCGCCGTCTCCGGCACACCGCCCTCAACGGCCGGCAGCAGTTCGTGATAGCGCCACATATTGGTAGGCCGCCGGGCGATATCGTCCCGGCTCAGCTGGGTGCGGAGTGCCGGATAGTCGTATTCCACCTCCAACGGATTAAAGCACTCCGGACAGACAGTATCCGGTTTAAACTCGGTCTTATATCCACAGGACCGGCATCGCAGAATTTGGGTCATTCTTTCTCCTAAAAAAAACCCCCGCTACGAAATCGGTAGGGGGGGCTTTAAAGCAGGTTTTGGAATTGGGCTACTCCATCCGCTCCTGGCCCCACCTACGGGCACACATAATCTTAGCGATCATCGGCATTCGTCGCATTCCAGTACCAATTCCGAAAATTTCGTGGCCTGACATGGGTCAATTATAGCTCCGTAGCCGCACCCTTGGCAAGGGGAAATATGAGGCCTTTGGAATTCGCGATGGCCCTGGCGCCCGATTCCGGATCACGGCCGGGTTAAAGTGTGGCCGTAAGTTCATCGGCTTAAATGGGTTGGCCGGGTCCGGTTGACCACCTATATTGATCCATGCCGTACGAGCGTTACACCGATAGTGAGCGACCCGCGCCTAGGGGCGAGGCATTATTTACCGCCGGCATTGCGCAAACTGCTAATAACGATCACCCGCTGGTATGCGCGTAAAGATCTGTTGCATCGGTTCGGTGGAAGAGGCCCGCCTCGCGATTCATTACGGTGCCCATGCCATCGGTCTGGTTTCTCACATGCCCAGCGGCGCCGGGGTGATCCCTGATGAGCGCATCCGTGAGATCGCCCGGTCATTGCCGCCGTCCATCGGTTCCTTTCTGCTCACCAGCCGGCAGGATCCCGACACTATCATTGCCCAACAGCGGTCGGCGCGGGTAAACACGCTCCAACTGGTTGATCGTATGGCCCTGGACCATCTCCGTACGTTGCGTGAACAACTGCCTGGCGTTTCCCTGGTCCAGGTAGTGCACGTCACCGGCCCCGAAGCGCTGGATGAGGCCACGAGGGTTGCCCCGCTGGTGGATGCCATCCTCCTGGACTCGGGGAATCCGAATCTGCCGGTGAAGCAGCTGGGTGGCACCGGGCGGGTGCACAACTGGGACTTGAGCGCCCAGATCGTCCGGTCGGTATCCTGCCCGGTATTCCTGGCCGGTGGTCTAAGGCCCGATAACCTGGCCCAGGCTATCGCCCGGGTGCAGCCGTTCGCGGTGGACGTCTGTTCGGGCCTGCGACCCCAGGGCTACCTGGATGAACGATTGCTTGTCGAGTTCATGTATACAGTACGGAGGATGGCCGGCATTTAATAGTCGTTCCCCCGGTTTGGTCCGTTTCAGGCCAGGACGCTGCTCATATTCTCGATGATTAGGCCCCATTCGATCTCATGCATACCGGGTATATTTTTATGCATGACCCCGTTATTGATGGCGGCCAGTTTATTCTCTTCCGTCGCCAGGCCATAGAGCGGACTATCGAGGAAACGCAGGGCCGTCTTTAGTTTCCTGCCTGGATTGGCGGGGTGCATATCTTCAGGCCTGGAGAAGTAGGGGTCCTCATCCTCCAGGCAGGGAGTCTTGTAGACCACAAATTCGCGGCAGGCTAGCGGGCGCAACGGGTATACGGAGCAGGCCCCATCCAGCAGAAAGGGGCGGCCGATGGTGAGGGCCCGGTTTACAAATCTCTGGTGAAGCCTCTCGCGAACATCGGGCTCGAGCATTTCAGAGGCGTACCAGGCGAGGCCCATGAACTCGGGGGCTGAAACCGGCACATCATAGTGCAAACAACAGGCGAAGCAGCCTTTGGCACAGGCTAGCTTGTCGCCGCGTTTCTCCTCCTCCCGGGCAATCTCCTGCTCTATCCCCTCGTCGCAAATGGCGTAGCTGTCCAACAGAATTGACAACCAGGAGTATTGCTCCTCCTGGGAATAGTGCCGTCGATCGGGAATCTTCATTGGGCTTGGTCCCAAAACTAGGTTGGTTGTCCGGTGAAAGCGCAACGCCAACTATTCAACCTTATCGGTTCAGGACGATAAATCATTAGAACTGGCGGTTTTTGCGATGGGTGCTAAACTGGGTAGGTCAATCGGCCCCTCGTTCCGCTTGCCACTCTCGCAGCTTCCCGTTGATGAAGTCGATGATGGCCTGATGCTCATCGGCCCCCCGGCCCTGGACCCACAGCGGCTCGCCGAATGCGAAATGGGCCTTCCGGGAGGCATCGATGCGGCCAAACTCCTTGATGTACTTGCCGTTGCCCCAGGCATCGGTGAGCAGCGCCAACGGAATCACCGGCACGCCCGCCCGGCGCGCCAACTTGACGCCGATGGTGGTGAACGCCACAGGATCGAATGACACCGTGCGGGTCGTTTGCGGAAAGACGATGATGGAGATGCCCCGGCCCAGCCTATCGGTGCCCCCTTCCAGCACCGCCTTCAGGTCGTGGCGCGGATTGACGCGGTTCACAGCGATGGGGTCGGAGGCCCGCATGACGTGCTTGAAAAAGGGGTAGTCCAGCAGGCTCTGCTTGACGACAAACGTCACCGGGCGCAGCGGCTGAATGATGGCCGGCAACACGTTGGTTTCCAGGACGCTCATGTGGTTGGCGATCACCACACAAGGGGTCGCCAGCTGCTCCACGTGCCTGATCCCGGTGATCTCCACCTGGATGCCAACGCTCTCCAGCGACCGCAGCACCTCCCCGCTACTAGCGGCCCAATCGTCGCCGCCATACTGGCCCCGTTTGATCCTGGCCCTGGCCTTCATGACGGTAGCGATGTAGCGGCTATAGAATACCAGTTCGGGGAAGGCCCGGGCGAACCACGAGACGGCCCGGGGAGCGGTGCGGTAGACGCCGGCGGTATAGGGCAGTAGGCTCATCATCAACTCGAGGGGTAAGGGGCCGAAGCTAGGGAGAGCGGTTATGGCATTCCAAGGAAATGTGAGCGGGGGCAATAGCGCCTAGTTACGAGTTACGAGTTACGAGTGTCGAGTTCAAGAGGCGGGCAACTAATCTCCCGACTGCCACTGCTGCTGCTACTGCCACTTCTTCACCGTCCCATTTTTCCCATTGCCCCGCAACGATATAGCTTTTACTTTGCCACTGTATTTTTCCCCTCGTGTCAGCGAGTAGCGGACGCCTGAACGATCATTTGTAAGTAAAGGTAGCTTATGCCCGCACCCCGGATATTGAAGCAGCTGGTGAAGCGCTTTGAGGACAACCTGGAGGCCTATCGCTCCGGTCATTATAATGAGGCCCAGGTGCGTGCGGAATTCATCGACCCCTTTTTCAAGGCGCTGGGCTGGGATATCCAAAACGAGCAGGGCCATGCTGAGGCCTATAAGGACGTGGTCCATGAAGCAGCCGTTAAGGTAGGCGGTCATACCAAGGCACCAGACTACAGCTTCCGTATAGGCGGCACCCGTAAGTTTTTCTTGGAGGCCAAGAAGCCCTCTATAAACATCAAGGGTGATCCTCACCCGGCCTACCAGCTGCGGCGCTACGCCTGGTCGGCCAAGCTACCTCTTTCCATACTAACAGATTTCGAGGAATTTGCGGTTTACGACTGTCGCGTTCGCCCGGTGCAAACCGATAAATCCTCTACTGCTCGCATTATGTACCTCACTTTCCGGGAATACTTGGAACGCTGGGATGAGCTCCAGGGCCTATTCTCCCGGGATGCGATCCTCAAGGGGGCCTTCGACCGCTATGCAGAGTCCAGCAAGAAAAAGCGTGGTACAGCGGAGGTGGACGCTGCCTTTTTAAAGGAGATCGAAGACTGGCGAGAGGAACTGGCCCACAACATTGCCAATCGCAATCGGGACCTGAGCCAACGAGAAGTGAACCACGCAGTGGCCCGCACCATCGACCGCATCATATTCCTGCGCATCTGCGAGGACCGGGGAATCGAGGAGTATGGCCGCTTGATGGCCCTGCGCAACGGCACCAATGTCTACCGGCGGCTAATCGACTATTACCATCGCGCCGATGAGAAGTACAACTCAGGCCTGTTCCATTTCAGGAAGGAGCGCCAAAGGGCCTCACCGCCGGACACCCTGGCCCTGAGCCTCAATATCGACGATCAGGTTCTAAAGCGAATATTCAAGGGTCTCTACTACCCCGACAGCCCCTACGAGTTTTCGGTCCTGCCGGCGGATATTCTGGGTCAGGTTTACGAGCAGTTTCTTGGCAAGGTCATTCGCCTGACGGCGGGCCACCACGCCAAGGTGGAGGACAGGCCCGAAGTGCGCAAGGCCGGCGGCATCTACTACACCCCCACCTACATCGTGGACTACATTGTCAAACATACGGTTGGCAAATTGCTTAAGGGCTCAACTCCCCGCAAGGTCGCCAAACTGCGCATCCTGGACCCGGCCTGCGGCAGCGGGTCTTTTCTCTTGGGGGCCTATCAATACCTCCTGGATTGGCATCGTAACTGGTATGTAGAACATGGCACAGCAAAGCATAAGAAGCTGGTTTACCAGG